>NZ_JBFWLF010000029.1:0-24596 GCF_050252275.1 Citrobacter sp.
GGAACATGCTGCACCCACTGGAAACCCCGCGCGTTCCGTACATCGCTCAGGTGATGAACGACGCGCCGGCTGTAGCATCAACTGACTATATGAAACTGTTTGCCGAACAGGTTCGTACTTATGTACCGGCTGATGATTATCGCGTACTGGGTACCGACGGTTTCGGTCGCTCTGACAGCCGTGAAAACCTGCGTCACCACTTCGAAGTGGATGCTTCCTACGTGGTAGTCGCGGCACTGGGCGAACTGGCTAAACGTGGCGAAATCGATAAGAAAGTGGTTGCGGATGCAATTACCAAATTCAACATCGATGCAGAAAAAGTTAACCCGCGTCTGGCGTAAGAGGTAAAAGAATAATGGCTATCGAAATCAAAGTACCGGACATCGGGGCAGATGAAGTTGAAATCACCGAGATCCTGGTCAAAGTAGGCGACAAGGTAGAAGCCGAACAGTCGCTGATCACCGTAGAAGGCGATAAAGCCTCTATGGAAGTCCCGTCTCCGCAGGCTGGTGTTGTTAAAGAGATTAAAGTCTCTGTTGGTGACAAAACCGAGACTGGCAAATTGATCATGATTTTCGATTCCGCTGACGGTGCAGCAGCCGCTGCACCTGCTCCGGCAGAAGAGAAGAAAGAAGCCGCTCCGGCAGCAGCACCAGCAGCTGCAGCAGCGAAAGACGTCCATGTACCCGACATCGGCGGTGACGAAGTTGAAGTGACTGAGATCATGGTCAAAGTGGGCGATACCGTTGCCGCTGAACAGTCCCTGATCACCGTAGAAGGCGACAAAGCTTCTATGGAAGTGCCGGCGCCGTTTGCGGGTACCGTTAAAGAGATCAAGTTCCGCACCGGCGATAATGTGTCTACCGGCTCCCTGATCATGGTCTTCGAAGTGGCGGGTGCTGCACCTGCTGCCGCGCCTGCGCAGGCCGCTGCTCCGGCCCCGTCTGCTGCACCAGCAGCCACTGGCGCGAAAGACGTTAACGTACCGGATATCGGCGGTGACGAAGTTGAAGTGACCGAAGTGATGGTGAAAGTGGGCGATAAAGTGGCCGCTGAGCAATCACTGATCACCGTTGAAGGCGACAAAGCTTCTATGGAAGTGCCGGCGCCGTTCGCGGGTACCGTTAAAGAAATCAAGATCAGCACCGGCGATAAAGTGAAAACCGGCTCTCTGATTATGGTCTTCGAAGTGGAAGGCGCAGTACCTGCTGCTGCCGCGCCACAGCAGGCTGCCGCACCGGCTCCAGCCGCTGCATCTGCACCTGCGCCAGCTGCCGCTGCTCCGGCCGCAAAAGCCGAAGGCAAATCTGAGTTTGCTGAGAACGATGCTTACGTTCATGCGACCCCACTGATTCGCCGTCTGGCGCGCGAGTTCGGCGTGAACCTGGCGAAAGTGAAGGGCACAGGCCGTAAAGGTCGCATCCTGCGCGAAGACGTTCAGACTTACGTGAAAGACGCTATCAAGCGTGCGGAAGCCGCTCCGGCAGCCGCAGCAGGTGGTGGTATCCCGGGCATGCTGCCATGGCCGAAAGTCGACTTCAGCAAGTTTGGTGAAATCGAAGAAGTGGAACTGGGCCGCATCCAGAAAATCTCTGGTGCTAACCTGAGCCGTAACTGGGTGATGATCCCGCACGTTACCCACTTCGACAAAACCGATATCACCGACCTGGAAGCGTTCCGTAAACAGCAGAACGCTGAGGCTGAGAAGCGCAAACTGGACGTGAAATTCACCCCAGTGGTCTTCATCATGAAAGCGGTTGCTGCGGCTCTGGAACAGATGCCACGCTTCAACAGCTCCTTGTCCGAAGACGGCCAGCGCCTGACGCTGAAGAAATACATCAACATCGGTGTGGCGGTAGATACCCCGAATGGTCTGGTGGTTCCGGTCTTTAAAGACGTGAACAAGAAGAGCGTGACCGAGCTGTCTCGTGAACTGACGGCTATCTCTAAGAAAGCGCGTGACGGTAAGCTGACGGCTGGCGAAATGCAGGGCGGTTGCTTCACCATCTCCAGCATCGGCGGCCTGGGTACGACCCACTTTGCACCGATTGTGAACGCACCTGAAGTCGCGATCCTGGGTGTCTCCAAGTCCGCGATGGAGCCAGTGTGGAATGGTAAAGAGTTCGTACCGCGTCTGATGATGCCGATCTCTCTGTCCTTCGACCACCGCGTGATTGACGGTGCTGATGGTGCGCGTTTCATTACCATCATTAACAATATGCTGTCTGACATTCGCCGCCTGGTGATGTAAGCAAAAAAGCCGGCCCGACGGCCGGCTTTTTTCTGGTAATCTCATGATGGTTTTGGGGTTATTAGTGCTAAAGATAAATCGTTGCCGTTTTGTTGTTTCAAAATTGTTAACAATTTTGTAAAATACGGACGGATAGAACGACCCGGTGGACGATGGGCGACAAGACCAGGGATCGCCGGAAATAAATTAAGAGGTCATGATGAGTACTGAAATCAAAACTCAGGTCGTGGTACTTGGGGCAGGCCCCGCAGGTTATTCTGCAGCCTTCCGTTGCGCTGATTTAGGTCTGGAAACCGTAATCGTTGAACGTTACAGCACCCTCGGCGGTGTTTGTCTGAACGTCGGCTGTATCCCTTCTAAGGCACTGCTGCACGTAGCCAAAGTTATCGAAGAGGCCAAAGCGCTGGCAGAACACGGTATCGTCTTCGGCGAGCCGAAAACCGATATCGACAAGATTCGTACCTGGAAAGAAAAAGTAATCACTCAGCTGACCGGCGGTCTGGCTGGCATGGCGAAAGGCCGTAAAGTGAAAGTGGTTACCGGTCTGGGTAAATTCACCGGGGCGAACACCCTGGAAGTGGAAGGTGAGAACGGTAAAACCGTGATCAACTTCGACAACGCGATCATCGCGGCGGGTTCCCGTCCGATCCAGTTGCCGTTCATTCCTCATGAAGATCCGCGCGTGTGGGATTCCACCGACGCCCTGGAACTGAAATCCGTACCGAAGCGTCTGCTGGTCATGGGTGGCGGTATCATCGGTCTGGAAATGGGTACTGTGTACCACGCGCTGGGTTCAGAGATTGACGTGGTTGAAATGTTCGACCAGGTTATCCCGGCGGCGGACAAAGATATCGTTAAAGTCTTCACCAAACGCATCAGCAAGAAATTCAACCTGATGCTGGAAACCAAAGTGACTGCCGTTGAAGCAAAAGAAGACGGTATTTACGTTTCCATGGAAGGCAAAAAAGCCCCTGCTGAAGCGCAGCGTTATGACGCCGTGCTGGTGGCAATTGGTCGTGTGCCGAACGGTAAAAACCTCGACGCTGGCAAAGCAGGCGTGGAAGTGGACGATCGTGGCTTCATCCGCGTTGACAAACAGCTGCGCACCAACGTGCCGCACATCTTCGCTATCGGTGATATCGTCGGTCAGCCGATGCTGGCGCACAAAGGTGTTCACGAAGGTCACGTTGCCGCTGAAGTTATCGCTGGCATGAAGCATTACTTCGATCCGAAAGTGATCCCATCCATTGCCTACACTGAACCAGAAGTGGCATGGGTGGGTCTGACCGAGAAAGAAGCGAAAGAGAAAGGCATCAGCTACGAAACCGCCACCTTCCCGTGGGCTGCTTCTGGCCGTGCTATCGCTTCCGACTGCGCAGACGGTATGACCAAACTGATTTTCGACAAAGAAACTCACCGCGTCATCGGTGGTGCGATTGTCGGTACCAACGGCGGCGAGCTGCTGGGTGAGATCGGTCTGGCAATCGAAATGGGCTGTGACGCTGAAGACATCGCGCTGACCATCCACGCGCACCCGACTCTGCACGAGTCCGTGGGCCTGGCGGCAGAAGTGTTCGAAGGTAGCATCACTGACCTGCCGAACGCAAAAGCGAAGAAGAAGAAATAATCTTCAGCCTTCCGGTAACGAAAAAGCGGCGTAAATGCCGCTTTTTTTATGCCTGCTACTCCACCGGCTTCCACGGTTCGTGTGGCGTAAATTTCTCTATGGCGATGGCTTTTAGCCCGCTATCTTCCCCTAAATTCGTCTGATACACCCGGTCGTCCTGGCTTACCATGAAGCTCATCACACCCGTTTCGCCCCAGGTCACCGGCCAGGCAAGCAGCGCAAATCCTTTCGCGTTATCGCTGGCAATAATGCGGAAATAATAGCCATGATACCCTTCGCCAGGTGACTCAGGACTGAAAGCCGGCCCTAAGGGACTGGGCGTTTCACCCGGTTTTACCGGCCAGTAGAGACCGTCCTGTTGACCTGCATGGCTGATAATTCGGCTGGCAAATGCTTGTTTGCGCTGCCAGTAGTCATACTGGGCGTCGACATAGGCACGCATGGCCTGTATCGCCGAGAGTTCATTGCGGCCAATCGTGCGCGTGAGGATCTCATCCTGCGCGGCAGACATATCAAAATGCCAGCCTTTACTCGCCTTCACGATGGGGATGGGCAACTGCCAGTTCTCCTGGCCGACGTTCAGGTGAGCGACGTTACCTTGTTGCACAATCTGGTGGCTGACTTTCCAGTCGCGGTTAAAGCGCGCAATGGCTTCGGGGTCCGCGCCTTCAGGGGGCAAAAACTGTCGCCAGTTATCGCCTAACAGGGTAGTCATTTGCGCATCGTTATTGTCGGCAATTGCACGGGCAAAAGAGCTGGCGGCCTCGTCTGGCGTGGCGAACATCTGCTGGGCGTAGCTCATTAACGGAAGCGAGAGCAGCAGGGTGCTTAACAGTACTTTTTTCATTATCGGCTCCCGTTAACGACGGCGAAATTCATGGTGTTCAGATGCGCGTTCGCGCATGTGGGCTCGTTGCTCATTACTGATGTTACTCAGACGGCGGCTTTCCTGACCGCGCTGCTGCTGCGATTGCCAGTTCGGCGAACGGCTGTCGTTACCGCTAAATACATTCGCATGGTTTTGCTGAAACGCCTGACGCTGCTGTGGCGAGGAGGATTCGACGCGCTGACGTACCGTCTCCCGCTGCGGTTGTGAAATCGGGCGTTGCTGCGCTTTGGCCCTGAGATCGTCACGATGCAGTTGTTGCGCTGTCGTAGTCGATTGTTTCAAGGTCTGTTGCGCATTCTGACGACGCGCGCTGTTGCTGTTGTCGTCATAGCCGCGATAGTTATTGCGTTGGGCAACCTGATTCAACTGTTGAGCGGCCGCTTTGCGCTGGGCATCACGCGTTGTGGCTGTCGGTTGCTGAGTCAGCGCTTTAGACGCATCCGGATGACGCTGTTGCAGTTGTGCCATCGCTGCCTGACGCTGGCTGTCGCGGGATGCCGTCGCAGTCGGCTGCTGTGTAGCACTGAGACCGCCGCTGACGTCGGTCGGGTGGAAACGCGGGGCGGTCGTGCCATTCTGATACGGTACGCCGCCGCGCCAGGCCGGGTTGTGCTGCCAGGTCATGTTCTGTGTTTTCAGATTCTGTCCGGAGATGCGGTTGAAGTTATCGACGTTGATATTGATGTTATCGCCATTGTGTTGATAACCGTGACCGTCGTGATGATCGTCATCATGATGGTGATCGTCATCGTGGTGATGATCGTCGTCATCCCAGTCGATATTGCTGAACAGCGCATAGGTTGTGGCTACGCCCAGGCTGTAGCCGAACCCTTTAACAAAACTGCCAGCGAACTGCTCGCCTGGCGTAGGTGGGAGATACACCGGCGGGTATGCGGTGTTGGGCCAGGTGCCATAAACCGTAGCGGGATTATAGCTGGGGACGTACACCACCTGCGGATCTGCAGGTTCAATTTTAATTACCGTGGAGGCTGGGGCGGCGGAAACGGCGCTGGATTTTGTTGCGGAGGAGGTGGTTGAGGGGGCTGCCGCGACGCTCTTTTTCGGCGTGCTGGTCACCGTCTGCTGCGGCGTAGATTTCAGCGAACCGGTTTGCTGGGCCAGCAAACGCAGGCGTTGCACGGAGTCCATCACATCCTGCGGTTGCGCCAGAAACGCATCGCCGAGGTTTTGCACCCACTCCGTGTTTTCCCCCATCAGCGTCATGAGTTGCGGAAAGGCGACCAGCGACTTCACGCTGGGATCCCACGGCTGGTTTGCAACAGCCTGAATGGCGGCATCGCCTTGCCGTGTCGGATTATCGCGCGACCATTGTGCTGCCTGGACGACGTTAGCCGGATAGGTCGAGGCCATCAGAACCTGCGAAAGCAGTGGGTCCGGATAGAGGGCGATCGGCGCGACCCATTGATCGATTTGCGCTGTAGTAAAGTTCGTTTTCGCGACCGGAGAGGCTTCGGTAGGCGCGGGCGGTTGCGCTGCGATGGGGGGCGTGGGCAGCGTAGGGGCTTCCGGTGTGCGGCTTTTGACATACAGCACGCCTGAAGCAGCGAGTAGCCCTGCGCTACAGATCAACGCAAGCACGTGGGGTTTAAAGGGCAACGTCATATTCTTACTCCCGATTTCCTGGAAATCGCAATGGTCGAAGTGCTGCCACCCGCAGGTGCAGTGTTGCGTGAGTATAAAGAGACGATAGTTTAATTTTTGACTAATCTTGGGATCGGTACAGTAGAGTGATTATAAGAATGCGAAATAGTGTGACGATTCGTAACAGCGATAAATTTCCCGCTTCTGAAATCGAAAAGGGCATTAGACCATCCTTAACGATTCAGCCACTTTTTTATGTTGCTTTTTTGTAAACAGATTAACACCTCACTAAAATCCTGTTATTCTGCCCATTGCGGTACCGGGCATTTACCCTACAAACTGCTGTCTCACAGGAGCGTGAAGAGAATCGCCCATCGATAAAGCGCCGCACTATGACAATGAGAGCGAGGAGAACCGTCGTGCTAGAAGAATACCGTAAGCACGTAGCAGAACGTGCCGCCGAGGGGATTGTGCCCAAACCCTTAGATGCAACCCAAATGGCCGCGCTCGTTGAGCTGCTGAAAGCACCGCCTGCGGGCGAAGAAGAATTCCTGTTAGACCTGTTGATCAACCGTGTTCCCCCGGGCGTCGATGAAGCCGCCTATGTCAAAGCCAGTTTCCTCGCTGCCGTCGCGAAAGGCGAAACGACTTCCCCACTGATTACGCCTGAAAAAGCGATTGAACTGCTCGGCACCATGCAGGGTGGTTACAACATTCACCCGCTGATTGACGCTCTGGACGATGCAAAACTGGCGCCGATTGCCGCCAAAGCGCTCTCCCATACGCTGCTGATGTTCGATAACTTCTATGACGTAGAAGAAAAAGCCAAAGCAGGGAACGAATATGCGAAGCAGGTGATGCAGTCCTGGGCGGAGGCAGAATGGTTCCTGAGCCGTCCGCCGCTGGCTGAAAAAATGACCGTCACCGTTTTCAAAGTCACCGGTGAAACCAATACCGATGACCTGTCTCCGGCACCTGATGCGTGGTCTCGTCCGGATATCCCGCTGCACGCGTTAGCGATGCTGAAAAACGCCCGTGAAGGCATTGAGCCGGATCAGCCGGGTGTCGTTGGCCCAATCAAACAGATCGAAGCCCTGGCGAGTAAAGGTTACCCGCTGGCTTACGTCGGTGACGTCGTCGGGACCGGTTCTTCACGTAAATCCGCCACCAACTCCGTGCTGTGGTTCATGGGCGACGACATTCCGCACGTGCCGAACAAGCGCGGCGGCGGTCTGTGCCTCGGCGGTAAAATCGCCCCTATCTTCTTCAACACCATGGAAGATGCAGGCGCACTGCCGATCGAAGTGGATGTGTCAAACCTGAACATGGGTGATGTGATTGACGTTTACCCGTTCAAAGGTGAAGTACGTAACCATGAAACCGGCGAACTGCTGGCAAGCTTTGAACTGAAAACTGACGTGCTGATTGATGAAGTGCGTGCCGGTGGCCGTATCCCGCTGATCATCGGTCGCGGTCTGACCACCAAAGCGCGTGAAGCGCTGGGTCTGCCGCACTCAGACGTTTTCCGTCAGGCGAAAGATGTGGCGGAAAGCAGCCGTGGTTACTCGCTGGCGCAGAAAATGGTGGGTCGTGCGTGCGGCGTAGCTGGTATCCGTCCGGGGGCCTACTGCGAGCCGAAGATGACCTCCGTGGGTTCTCAGGATACCACTGGCCCGATGACCCGTGACGAACTGAAGGACCTGGCGTGCCTGGGCTTCTCTGCGGACCTGGTGATGCAGTCTTTCTGTCACACCGCCGCCTATCCGAAGCCGGTTGACGTCACCACGCACCACACGCTGCCTGACTTTATTATGAACCGCGGCGGTGTTTCGCTGCGTCCGGGTGATGGCGTGATCCACTCCTGGCTGAACCGTATGCTGTTGCCGGATACCGTCGGTACCGGTGGTGACTCCCATACCCGTTTCCCAATTGGTATCTCCTTCCCGGCGGGGTCGGGCCTGGTGGCGTTTGCTGCGGCGACCGGCGTGATGCCGCTGGATATGCCGGAATCGGTGCTGGTGCGCTTCAAAGGCAAAATGCAGCCGGGTATTACCCTGCGCGATCTGGTACACGCCATTCCGCTGTATGCGATCAAACAGGGTCTGCTGACCGTTGAGAAAAAAGGCAAGAAGAACATCTTCTCTGGCCGTATTCTCGAAATCGAAGGTCTGCCGGATCTGAAAGTCGAGCAGGCGTTTGAGCTGACCGATGCATCCGCCGAACGTTCTGCGGCAGGTTGCACCATCAAGCTGAACAAAGAGCCGATCGTGGAATACCTGACCTCCAACATCGTTCTGCTGAAGTGGATGATCGCAGAAGGCTACGGCGACCGTCGTACGCTGGAACGTCGTATTCAGGGGATGGAAAAATGGCTGGCCGATCCGCAACTGCTGGAAGCCGATGCTGACGCAGAGTACGCGGCGGTGATCGACATCGATCTGGCGGATATCAAAGAGCCTATCCTTTGTGCACCGAACGATCCGGACGATGCGCGTCTGCTCTCTGATGTTCAGGGCGATAAAATCGACGAAGTGTTCATTGGTTCCTGCATGACCAACATTGGTCACTTCCGTGCGGCCGGCAAGCTGCTGGATGCGCACAAAGGCCAGTTGCCGACGCGTCTGTGGGTGGCGCCGCCAACCCGTATGGATGCGGCACAGCTGACCGAAGAGGGCTACTACAGCGTCTTTGGTAAGAGCGGTGCGCGTATTGAAATCCCGGGCTGTTCACTGTGTATGGGTAACCAGGCGCGTGTTGCAGACGGCGCGACGGTGGTATCGACTTCTACGCGTAACTTCCCGAACCGTTTAGGTACCGGTGCGAACGTCTACCTGGCGTCTGCGGAGCTGGCGGCGGTTGCGGCACTGATCGGTAAATTGCCGACGCCGGAAGAGTACCAGACCTATGTGGCGCAGGTGGATAAAACGGCAGTCGACACCTATCGTTATCTCAACTTTGACCAGCTCTCTCAATACACTGAGAAAGCGGACGGTGTGATTTTCCAGACCGCCGTGTAATGCGCTAACGCCTTTCGCGTAAAAACGCATCAATGCCCGGTGAAGCGTGCTTCTCCGGGCATTTTTATTTCCATTCCTTATACGCGATCCGCTTTTTTTCTGCGTCCAGGCTGCGATAATTAAGACAAGGCGCAATGCGGTAATGGCGCATTGCCGGGAGCAGAGGACTACATTATGGATTACGAATTTCTGCGCGATGTTACCGGTCGGGTGTTGGTGCGCATGTCCATGGGTCACGAAGTGGTCGGGCACTGGTTTAATGAAGAAGTGAAAGAAAACCTGGCCCTGCTGGACGAAGTGGAACAGGCGGCTCACGCGGTAAAAGGCAGCGAACGTTCCTGGCAACGGGCGGGGCATGAATATACGCTCTGGATGGACGGCGAAGAGGTGATGATCCGCGCCAACCAGCTGGAGTTTACCGGCGACGAAATGGAAGAAGGGATGAATTACTACGATGAAGAAAGCCTGTCGCTGTGCGGCGTCGAGGATTTCCTGCAGGTGGTAAACGCCTATCGGGAATTTCTGCGTCAATCCTGAATAATTTCAATCATCAGTTGAGCCGGGCGTCTGCGTCCGGCTTTTTTTTACCGAAAAATGATTGTTTGATTTTTATTAATCATTTTAAAACTGTGATCTGGTCCATTTGTGATCTAAAATTGATTAAATATAATCGTTGTGATTTTATTTAATCACAACACAACAACAGGCGGGAAGACCATGAACATCAAGAAGGCAATAGAACGCGTACCCGGCGGCATGATGGTCGTGCCATTGGTTATCGGTGCCATTATCAATACCTTTGCCCCGCAGGCGCTGGAGATCGGCGGATTTACTACCGCGCTGTTTAAAAACGGCGCCGCGCCGCTAATCGGTGCATTCCTGTTGTGCATGGGCGCAGGGATCAGCGTGAAGGCGGCACCTCAGGCTTTATTGCAGGGCGGTACGATTACCCTGACCAAACTGCTGATCGCCATTGCGCTCGGTCTTGGCGTTGAGCACCTGTTCGGGACTGAAGGGATCTTTGGCTTAAGCGGACTGGCGATTATTGCTGCCATGAGTAACTCGAATGGGGGGCTGTACGCGGCATTAGTCGGCGAGTTCGGTAACGAGCGTGACGTCGGCGCAATCTCTATTCTGTCTCTTAATGACGGTCCATTCTTTACCATGATCGCGCTGGGTGCTGCGGGAATGGCCAACATTCCGATCATGGCACTGGTGGCGGTCCTGGTCCCGCTGGTGGTTGGCATGATCCTCGGTAACCTCGATCACAACATGCGTGACTTCCTGACCAAAGGCGGACCGCTGTTGATCCCGTTCTTCGCCTTTGCGCTGGGGGCTGGCATCAACCTCGAAATGCTGTTGCAGGGCGGTCTGGCGGGTATCCTGCTGGGGGTGTTAACCACGTTCGTCGGCGGCTTCTTTAACATCCGCGCAGACCGTCTGGTGGGCGGTACCGGGATTGCCGGAGCGGCGGCATCCAGTACCGCCGGTAATGCCGTTGCAACGCCGCTGGCGATAGCCCAGGCTGACCCTTCGCTGGCGGAAGTCGCTGCTGCCGCCGCGCCATTGATTGCCGCCTCCGTGATCACCACCGCGATCCTGACGCCGATCCTGACCTCGTGGGTTGCCAAAAAACAGGCCCGTCAGGTTACTCAGGAGAATAAAGCATGAAAATGATCGTCATTGCCGATGATTTTACAGGCTCTAACGATACCGGCGTGCAACTGGCGAAAAAAGGCGCACGCACAGAGGTAATGCTCACCCCGACGCAAAAGCCTTCCCGTCGTGCTGATGTGCTGGTGATCAACACAGAGAGCCGGGCAATCCCGTCGGCGCAAGCCGCGCAGGCGGTACAACAAGCGTTAGCCCCCTGGTGTGAAGGGGAAACCGCGCCGCTGGTGTATAAAAAAATTGATTCTACGTTTCGTGGCAACGTCGGCGCCGAGGTGACGGCGGCGATGCGCGCCGCTAACCGGACGCTGGCCGTGATTGCGGCGGCGATCCCCGCCGCAGGGCGCACAACACGTGATGGACTGTGCCTGGTCAACGGAACGCCATTACTGGAGACCGAATTTGCCAGCGATCCCAAAACGCCGATTATCTCGTCGCGCATTGCGGAACTGGTCTCGTTGCAAAGTGACATTCCGGTGCATGAAGTGTCGCTCGACGATGTCCGTCGCGGACGACTGAGCGCGCTGTTAGCCGCTTTCGCTGCTGAAGGCGAGTGCATGGTGGTGGTGGATGCCGTTGAGGACCGTGATTTGTCGCTGATTGCGCATGCTATCTGTGAGCAGGAGACGCTGCCGTTACTGGTCGGCGCGGCTGGTCTCGCCAATGCCCTGCCGGTCCGCCTGTTTATGCAGGAAAAGCAAGCGTTGCCGGTGCTGGTCGTCGCGGGTTCGATGAGTGAAGCCACGCGACGTCAGGTAGACAAGGCGCTGTGTCAGGACCGGGCAAAGGTTGTCGATATCGATGCCTCACGACTGGCCTCTGCCGGTTTCGAACAGGAAATCGCGTCGGTGGTGGAGCAGGCCTGCGCGTTACTGAGCCGTCACCACCATACGATTTTACGTACCAGTCGTAGTGCGGACGACCGACAGATGATCGACACGCTGTGTGCCAGCGTCGGGATGAGCCGTCAGGCGCTTGGCGAACGGTTAAGCCAGCGTCTTGGAAACATCACGTTACGCATTATTGAGCAGGCGCGTATTGGCGGCCTGTTCCTGACCGGAGGGGATATTGCGACCGCCGTTGCCAGTGCGCTGGGCGCGGAAGGCTATCGCATTCAGAGCGAGGTTGCGCCGTGCATTCCGTGCGGAACGTTCGTGAACAGCGAGATTGACGATCTGCCGGTGATCACCAAAGCAGGAGGATTCGGCTCCGACAGTACCCTTTGTGATGCGCTTTATTTTATTGAGGAGATGTACAGTGGTAACTAAAACCGTCGCGATTACGATGGGCGATCCTGCGGGGATCGGCCCGGAAATTATTGTTAAAGCGCTCAGTGAAGATGAACTTAACGGCGCGCCGCTGGTGGTAGTGGGATGCCTGCAAACCCTGAAGCGGTTACAGGCCAACGGTCTGGCGGAGGGCGTGACGTTTCGCGCCATTACGCAGGTGGCGGACGCCCGCTTCGTGCCTGGTGTGATTCATGTGATTGATGAACCGCTGGCGGACCCGGACGCACTGGAGCCGGGTAAAGTGCAGGCTCAGGCAGGCGATCTGGCTTATCGCTGCGTAAAACGGGCAACGGAACTGGCGATGAAAGGCGACGTTCATGCTATCGCCACTGCGCCGTTGAACAAAGAAGCCCTGCATCTTGGCGGGCACCATTTCCCCGGACACACCGAGCTGCTGGCGACGCTGACGGAAAGCCGCGACTACGCGATGGTGCTTTACACCGATAAGCTGAAAGTCATTCACGTTTCTACCCATATCGCCCTGCGTAAGTTCCTCGATACCCTGAACGGTCAGCGCGTGGAGACTGTTATTAGTATCGCCGATACCTTCCTGAAGCGTGTGGGTTATGCGCAGCCGCGTATAGCCGTGGCGGGGGTGAATCCACATGCTGGTGAGAACGGGCTGTTTGGCGATGAGGAGATTCGCATCGTCGGTCCGGCGATTGAGAACATGAAGGTAAAGGGGATGGATGTTTACGGCCCATGCCCGCCGGACACTGTATTTTTGCAGGCGTATGAAGGTCACTATGACATGGTGGTGGCGATGTACCACGATCAGGGCCATATCCCGCTGAAGCTGCTGGGTTTTTATGACGGTGTCAACATCACTGCCGGTTTGCCGTTTATTCGCACCTCTGCCGATCACGGGACGGCATTTGATATCGCCTGGACGGGAAAAGCAAAATCTGAGAGCATGGCCGTATCGATTAAACTGGCAATGCAACTGGCATAATTTCCTGTTATGAAAGGACAACACCGTCTGGATCAGATTGTGGCGTATTTGAAAAATCATACGCTGGTGACCGTGGAACAACTGGTGGATGCCGTTGAGGCCTCTCCGGCAACGATCCGCCGCGATCTGATCAAACTGGATGAACAGGGGGTGATCAGTCGCAGCCACGGCGGTGTGGCGTTACGGCGTTTTGAAGCAGTGCAACCGACCACCAACGAGAAGCAACTGCGATCGCCCGCCGAAAAACGGGCGATTGCGCGTTATGCGGCCTCGATGGTGCATGCGGGCGATGCCGTGGTGCTTGATGCCGGAACCACGATGCTGGAGCTGGCAAAATGTTTAACTCATCTTCCCCTCAGAGTCATTACCGTTGATCTGCACATCGCCCTGTTTTTATCCGAGTTTCGCCAGATAGAGGTGACTATTGTAGGTGGGCGAATTGATGACAGCAGCCAGTCATGCATCGGCGAGTTTGGCCGCAAAATGCTGCGCAGCGTCTATCCTGATATCGCGTTTATGAGCTGTAATACCTGGAGTATGGAAAAGGGCGTGACCACGCCGACTGAGGACAAAGCGGGACTGAAGCAGGAAATTATCGCCAATGCACAACGAAAAGTGCTACTGGCCGACAGCAGCAAATACGGCGCGCATTCGCTATTTAATGTGGTTTCTCTCAGTCGCTTTACCGACGTCATTACCGATGTTAATTTACCGCAAGCCGTACAGGCCGAACTGAAAGCGCAATCCGTCGCCCTGACGCTGGTACAGCCTGAGTAATTAACGTTGGGATAACCCCAGGAGATGAGTGATGGGTAATGAAATACCCCTGAAATATTATGATATTGTGGATGAGTATTCGACGGAATCCGCAGAACCGGTTAACGCGTCGGAGCGTGATCCTCTTGCTCGCTATTTCCAGCTACTGATTGCTCGCTTAACAAATAACGAAGAGATCAGCGAAGAAGCGCAGCAGGAGATGGCGGTCGACGCTGGCATTGACGCGCAACGCATCGATGATATCGCAGAATTCCTGAATCGATGGGGAAATGAATAGTCTCGGATTCGGCTCAGGCACTCCGCAGAGTGCCTGAGCATTTTTCTTACACGCTCGGGATATTGCGCCCGTAGTAAATCTCTCGCATCTCTTTCCACAGCGCAGCGGTAATCTCTTTACGCTCTGCGTCGGTCAAGTCTTCTGGTCGGGTATGGAACATGTAGTGCTTAAGGTCGAACTCTTTAAGCAGCATTTTGGTATGGAAGATATTTTCCTGATACACGTTCACATCCACCATGTCATACAACGACTTCATATCCTCGGACATAAAGTTCTGAATGGAGTTAATCTCATGATCGATAAAGTGCTTCATCCCGTTGATATCACGGGTAAAGCCACGCACGCGATAATCGATGGTCACGATGTCGGATTCAAGCTGGTGGATCAAGTAATTCAGCGCCTTCAAGGGAGAAATCACACCGCAGGTTGAAACCTCAATATCGGCGCGGAAGGTGCATAATCCGCCTTCCGGGTGGCTTTCCGGATAGGTATGCACGCAAATATGGCTCTTATCAAGATGGGCGACCACCGTTTCCGGCAGCGGGCCGGGATGCTCGGTTTTATCAATCAACTGCGGATCGACAGGTTCTTCGCTCACCAGAATGGTGACGCTGGCACCCTGAGGTTCGTAATCCTGACGGGCAATATTCAGGATATTGGCGCCGATGATAGAGCAGGTTTCTGACAGAATTTCGGTCAGACGGTTGGCGTTGTAGAGTTCGTCGATATAGGCGATGTATCCGTCGCGCTCTTCGGCGGTTTTGGCATAGCAGATATCGTAAATACAAAAACTCAGACTTTTAGTCAGGTTGTTAAAGCCATGCAGTTTCAGTTTTTTCAATTTCTTATCTTCTCCTTAGGACGATGCTGTCGCCAGCGCGTCTTGCAGATACTGGGGTAAGGCAAACGCTGCCGTGTGGATTGCCGGGTTGTAATAGCGACACTTAAGGCCAGAGGTGTGAAAACGTGCCTGGATGATTTCAGTCGACAGGTGGCGCAACGCTTCGTTATCGGTCGCCCACGCAAAAGTCATTATGCCGCCGTAGTAGGTGGGGATCGCCGCCTGGTAGAAGCCAACGTCGGCGAAGTAATGGCTGAGCTTACGGTGGCTGTCGAGGGCTTCATCCTGTTGCAGGAAGCAGACGCCGTTCTGCGCGACAAAGATCCCGCCTGGATTCAGGCAGCGTTTACAGCCTTCGTAGAATGCCGAGGTGAACAGACTCTCACCGGGACCGATCGGATCGGTGCAGTCGGAGATGATCACATCAAACGTGTTCTGCGTCTGGTTGACGTAATTCACACCGTCGTCGATCACCAGCGTAAAGCGCGGATCGTCATAGCTACCGGCGTTGTGGTTGGGCAGATACTGGCGGCAGAACGAGACAACGCCAGCATCGATTTCCACCATCGTGATGGTTTCAACGTTTTTGTGCCGGGTGACTTCGCGCAGCATCGCACCGTCGCCACCGCCGATAATCAGCACGTGTTTCGCGTGACCGTGAGCCATCAACGGAACGTGCGTCATCATCTCATGATAGATAAACTCATCGCGCTCGGTGGTCTGCACCACGCCGTCCAGCGCCATTACGCGACCAAAGGCGGCGTTTTCGAAGATGATGAGATCCTGATGCGCGGTCTTCTCGTGATAAAGAACGTTATCGACGGCAAAGTACTGCCCAAACTGGTCGTGTAGCGTTTCATGCCACTGTGATTTTTCGGCCATAGGGTGATGCCTCCTTTGTTAACACCCGTAAAAAAAGGGCGCAACATCATAGCTAACAATGACCGTTGATGCACGGTCATTATTTCAGCAACAGGGACGGGAGTTTATTTGACGTAAGCCAGCAGGCTCAGGGAGTCGCGCGCCAGCGCTTTGCATTTTTTGGCGACAGGGATACCGATACCGCTGAGATCGCGATAGCTGTCTTCGCCGAGGGATTTCATATCGAAGGTGTCGTAATTGCTGAGGTCCCACTGGTTTTGCTGAGCAAAGAAGACCAGTGCGCGACGAATCTGCCCGTTGGGTAAATTCTGGTAGCCGCAGTCATTTTTCAGAAAGACAAAAACGGCCGTCAAATCGGCCATATCTTCGGCTTCAGATTCACTGAGCGCATAGCTGTTTGCGCATACGGCCATCAGGCTGCCGAACAACACGGTTCTGAAAAACGTCTTCATTGCTTCTACCACTGCATTACGGAAAGTCAACGTTAGCATACTGGAGGCGAAGCGACGACTTTTATTATCTATTAAGTGATATCCCTGGCTTGACCTTGCCGTAAGGGGAGGGTCTATGCTCAGAGATTAGCGTTATTTCGCCTGCAGCAAAATAAGGAAATAATTATGCAACGTCGTGATTTCTTAAAATATTCTGTGGCTCTGGGGCTGTCGTCAGCCTTACCGCTCTGGAGCCGCACCGTTTTTGCCGCCCAACGCCCCACGTTGCCCATTCCCGAGCTTCTCACCGCCGACGCACGTAACCAGATCTCGCTGATGGTGAAAGCGGGTCAGTCGACCTTTGCCGGAAAAACGGCAACCACCTGGGGCTATAACGGTAATCTGCTCGGGCCTGCGCTGAAGTTGCAAAAAGGCAAAGCGGTGACGGTGGATATCCACAACCAGCTTCAGGAAGAGACCACACTGCACTGGCATGGGTTGGAGGTGCCGGGCGAGGTGGATGGCGGGCCGCAGGGGATTATCCCGGCGGGCGGAAAACGTACCATCACGTTTACGCCGGATCAGCGAGCGGCGACCTGCTGGTTTCATCCCCATCAGCATGGGAAAACCGGGCATCAGGTGGCGATGGGCTTAGCGGGTCTGGTTCTGATTGAGGATGAAGAAATTCATAAGCTGCTGCTCCCGAAGCAGTGGGGAATCGACGATATTCCGGTCATCGTGCAGGACAAACGGTTTAACGCGGCCGGGCAGATTGATTATCAGCTTGATGTGATGACGGCTGCTGTAGGCTGGTTTGGCGATACGCTACTGACCAATGGCGCCATTTATCCTCAACATGCTGCGCCGCGCGGCTGGTTACGTCTGCGGTTGCTTAACGGTTGTAACGCCCGTTCACTCAATTTTGCCGCCAGCGATAAGCGTCCGCTGTACGTCATTGCCAGCGACGGCGGGCTGCTGGCGGAACCGGTAAAAGTAAACGAACTGCCCATGCTGATGGGCGAGCGTTTTGAAGTACTGGTGGACGTCAGTGACGGTAAACCGTTTGATTTGGTTACCTTGCCGGTCAGCCAGATGGGGATGGCGATTGCGCCGTTTGATAAGCCGCATCCGGTCATGCGTATTCAGCCGGTTGCCGTGAATGCCTCCGGTACGCTGCCGGACACCCTAAGTACCATGCCTGCGCTACCTGCGGTTGACGGCCTGACGGTGCGTAATCTGCAACTGTCGATGGATCCGATGCTCGACATGATGGGAATGCAGATGCTGATGAAAAAGTATGGCGATCAGGCGATGGCGGGCATGCATCACGGGCAGATGCAGGGGCATATGGGCAACATGCAGCATGGCGACATGGGCCATATGAACCACGGCGGTCAGTTTGATTTCCATAACGCGAATAAGATAAACGGCGTGGCGTTCGATATGAACAAGCCGATGTTCGCGGCCAGCAAAGGTCAATATGAACGCTGGGTCATCTCCGGGGTGGGCGATATGATGCTGCATCCGTTCCATATCCACGGTACGCAGTTCCGCATCCTGTCGGAGAACGGCCAGACGCCTGCGGCCCATCGTGCGGGCTGGAAAGATACCGTTCGGGTGGAAGGCAGCGTCAGCGAGGTGTTAGTGAAATTTGATCACGTCGCGCCCAAAGAGCATGCCTATATGGCGCACTGTCATCTGCTGGAACATGAAGATACCGGCATGATGTTAGGCTTTACGGTATAAGCGACGGATGGCGATGTCGGTTTTCCCGGAATCGCCATCCATCAGTAATAAGAATAATACCACTCTCATCCTTAATTTCTGAAAATAGATTAAGGCCGTATTTTTATTCCTCTTTCGGGATATACTCGCGGAATCTGACCATCAAACCTGAGGTGAAAAATGGATATTTTCCGTAAAATTGTGGCGGCTTCTTTTGCTATGTTAGTGGCGATTTCTGCCCATGCCGGAATGGACATGGAGCGTAAACACTTTCCCGAGCTGAAGTTAAGCATCGAAATTCCGCAAACGCTAACGCCTATGTCGGCGGAAATGGCGAAAATTAAATACCCGTCTGAGAATCGTCCACAGATCATTTATGGCGACGAGAGAGGTAAAGCCTCACTGGGCGTGACGGCGGGTCGCAACGCACTGCCTGCGGCGCAGCTGGATATGATGAAAGATGCGATGTTGAAAATGTTAGCTAACTACAAACCAGAGGCAGAAGCCGTTACGGTTGATGGGCATAAGGCATGGTTAGTGACTTTCCGCTCTCAGGCTGCGGATAGCGAAATTCTGAATCTGATGCTGATTACCAGTCAGGATAATAAAGCTGTGCAGGTTGCCTTTAATATGACGAAGGATTTAGTTGACCAGTATCAGGATGTCGCAAAAGCGTCATTAATGTCGCTTAAGTTTGACTAATCATTATCGCTAAATATCGATAAGCGCCCGCAAGTATTGTGGGCGTTTTGCGTTAAAAAAAGACAGCGTGGGATTTCCACGCTGTCTCTGCTCAGAACAAAATGGTTTTATTTCGCGTCGTCAGGCAAGGCGTAAGCGACAATATAATCGCCCATCTTCGTACCAAACGAGCCGTGGCCTCCGGCTGAAATTACGACATACTGTTTACCTTTCACCTCATAGGTCATCGGTGTGGCTTGTCCACCGGCTGGCAGACGCCCCTGCCACAGTTTCTCACCGTTGCTCATGTTATAGGCGCGCAGGTAGTTATCCGCCGTGGCGGCAATAAACAACACGTTGCCCGCCGTTGAGATAGGACCGCCCAGCATTGGCATCCCCATATTGAACGGTACTGGAACCGGCATCGGGAACGGCATGCTGTCCTGCGGCGTGCCAATGCGTTTTTTCCAGACTACCTCATTGGTCTTCAGATCCAGCGCGGAGATATAACCCCAGGCCGGTTGCTTACATGGCAGACCAAACGGCGACAGGAATGGGTTCAGCGTGACGCCAAACGGCACGCCATATTGCGGCTGGATACCGGATTCGGTGCCTGTGCCTTTTGCATCTTTCGGCTGTTCCATCGGATTACCCGGACCGCGTGGGATCAGCTTCGAGACGAACGGCAGCGCCATCGGGTTGGCAATCGCCACCTGACGGTTCGGATCGACCGAGATACCACCCCATTCGAACATCCCGAGGTTACCCGGGAACACCAGCGTGCCCTGCTCAGACGGCGGGGTAAAGATGCCCTCATAGCGCATCTGGTGGAACATCACGCGGCACACCAGTTGATCGAACATGGTGGCGCCCCACATATCCGCTCCGGTCAGATCTTTTTTCGGGCGGAAACTCAGTTCAGAGAACGGCTGCGTTTTGCTGACGTAATCGCCTTTCGCGGCACCCTGCGGAACCGGTTTTTCCGGTGCCGGAACGACCAGTTCACCGTTACGGCGGTCGAGGACAAAGATGTTACCGGTTTTCGCTGGCGCGTAGATAACCGGGACATTCTCACCGTTGACGGTGATATCCGCCAGCGTCGGCTGGGACGGCATGTCCATATCCCACAGATCGTGGTGGACGGTCTGATAGCTCCAGGCAAGTTTACCGGTGGTCGCGTTCAGCGCCACAATCGAGCTGGCGTAGCGTTCCTGCTCTGGCGTACGGTTACCCCCCCAGATATCCGGCGTAGTCACCCCCATCGGCAGATAGACCAGATCCAGCTTCGCGTCGTAGGCCGCCGGAGCCCAGGAGTTCGGCGAGTTAAAGGTAAAAGAGTGCTCATCGGAAGGGATTGCATTCGGGTCTTTCGCACCCGGATCGAACGCCCACAGCAGTTTGCCGTTATTGACGTCAAAACCACGGATAACGCCCGAGGTTTCGCGCGTGGAGAAGTTATCCGTTACCGAACCAGCAATCACAATCGTTTTATCGGTGATGATTGGCGGCGATGTTGGCTCATACAGACCCGGCGTGGTGTCCGGCATGTTGGTCTGCAGATTCAGAATACCTTTGTTGGCAAAGGTTTCACACAGCTTGCCGGTTTCGGCATTCACCGCAAACAGACGACCGTCGTTGACGGGCAGGATGATACGGCGCGGACAGTCGGCAACCACTTCCGGGGAAGCGTTATCGGCTTTCGCTTCATGGTACGACACGCCACGGCAGGTCACGTGCTGGAAGCTGGTGTTGGTATTGAGTTGCGGATCGAAATGCCACTTCTCTTTACCGGTAGCGGCATCCAGCGCGAACAGACGCTGATGGGCGGTACAAAGATACAGCGTATCGCCAACCTTAATCGGCGTCACTTCATTGGTGATTTCACCCGGATCGTTCGGCTGCTTCAGGTCACCGGTGCGAAACACCCACGCTTCTTTCAGGTTGTGAACGTTATCGGTGTTGATCTGTTTGAGCGGCGAGAAGCGCTGGCCTTCCTGATTACGACCATACGCGGGCCAGTCGTTGTCCGAAATGGCGGAGATAGGTTCGGCTGGTGTGGCGTCGGCGCTCAGCGTGCCGTTGATCTCCTGCGGATCATGAAAGCCCGCCCAGGTGAGGATCCCGCCGCTGATCAGCAGGGCCACCACCAGAGCAGCTACGGCACCGCGGGAAGGGACGATCAGGCGATGCCAGACGAACGGTAAAATCAGCCAGATGCCGAAGAAGACCAGAATATCGCTGCGCGGCGTCAGCGCCCAAAAGTCGAACCCGACCTCCCACACGCCCCAAATCAGGGTGGCGAGGAGCAGGGCGGCGTACAGCCAGAGTGCGGAACGTTTGCTGCGCCAGAGCAATACGGCAACGCCCAACATCACCAGTCCCGCAATCGGGTAGTACCAGGAGCCGCCAATGGCGACCAGCCAGCCTCCGCCGATCAAAAGATAAAGCCCGCATAGCGCTGCAAAGAGGGCCGTTAGCGTCACGAGTAACCGTGGCGAACGTGCGTTGTTATCTGCCATAAAAATACACCATCTCAATTTGTTAATTTTTTAGTAGCAATTAATTATAGGATTTAACATGTGTGATCGTCATCACAAAATGAGCTTTATTAAGAGATGCCGCGAATAAATACTTTTACTGGTATACTGCGTGCCTTGCGCTTAGATGCTGACTTATCAAGAGCAGGCATTGAGTGGTTTGTTTTTAAATCATATGGTTAGAGATATGAAACATACTGTAGAAGTCATGATCCCCGAAGCGGAGATCAAAGCGCGTATCGCTGAACTGGGTCGTCAGATTACTGAGCGTTATAAAGACAGCGGCAGTGATATGGTGCTGGTGGGTCTGCTACGTGGCTCATTCATGTTTATGGCGGACCTGTGCCGTGAAGTGCAGGTATCTCATGAAGTCGATTTTATGACCGCCTCCAGCTACGGTAGCGGCATGTCCACCACCCGAGACGTCAAGATCCTTAAAGATCTCGATGAAGACATTCGCGGCAAGGACGTGCTGATTGTGGAAGACATTATCGACTCCGGTAACACGCTGTCGAAAGTGCGTGAAATCCTGAGCCTGCGTGAACCGAAATCTCTGGCGATTTGCACCCTGCTGGATAAACCCTCTCGCCGTGAAGTGAACGTTCCGGTCGAGTTCATCGGGTTCTCCATTCCGGATGAGTTCGTGGTGGGCTACGGTATTGATTACGCTCAGCGCTATCGTCATCTGCCGTATGTCGGCAAAGTGGTGCTGCTGGACGAATAAGCGTAAAAAAGCCGGGAAAATCCCGGCTTTGACTGGATACATCCCTGGTGTATGACCGGGGATTTTTATTTGTGATTGACGTGCTTCTGGCTGAGGTTAGACACGCCCTGACGATAACGCTGCTCCAGGGTGGCGCGACTGGTCGCGGTCACTTCCAGATCGCGCAGCAGGCCGTCGTGAATACCGTATGCCCAGCCGTGGATGGTCACTTTCTGACCCCGTTTCCAGGCTGACTGCATGATGGTGGAGTGGCCCAGGTTATACACCTGTTCCATCACGTTCAGCTCGCACAGCGTGTCCATACGGCGCTCTTGCGGCATTTCACCCAGCAATGAGCTA
Source organism: Citrobacter sp. (assembly GCF_050252275.1). NCBI lineage: Bacteria > Pseudomonadati > Pseudomonadota > Gammaproteobacteria > Enterobacterales > Enterobacteriaceae > Citrobacter > Citrobacter sp. Next base: position 22,513 of record NZ_JBFWLF010000029.1, read on the forward strand.
TGTTTGAACCAGATATCACGGATATGCAGCAGCCAGTTGTCGATGAGGCCCAGTTCCGGGTTATCGACCGCAGCCTGTACGCCGCCACACCCGTAGTGACCACAGATAATAATGTGTTCAACTTCGAGGACATCAACGGCATACTGAACAACAGAGAGGCAGTTGAGGTCGGTGTGGATGACCAGGTTGGCCACATTACGGTGGACAAATAATTCGCCCGGTTCAAGACCGGTTAAACGTTCTGCGGGAACGCGACTGTCGGAACATCCAATCCATAGAAAGCGCGGTTTTTGCGCTTGCGCCAGTTTCTCAAAAAATCCGGAATCCTCTTCCACCAGCATTTTTGACCATAGTGCATTGTTGCTGATGAGTGTATCTATGTCTTTCATGGAGGTTAACGACCTGTAACCAAATAAGTGCGTTGGGCTAATATAGGGCAACTCCGGGATTATTTAAACCACATATAAAGTGTAAGTACGTAAGGTAAGTAAAAATTTATGACCATTGCACTGGAACTTCAACAACTTAAAAAAACCTATCCTGGTGGTGTTCAGGCATTGCGCGGGATAGATTTACAGGTCGAAGCGGGGGATTTTTACGCGCTTCTGGGGCCGAACGGGGCAGGCAAGTCGACCACTATCGGTATCATCAGCTCGCTGGTGAATAAATCGTCCGGGCGCGTCAGCGTCTTTGGTTACGATCTCGAAAAAGATGTCGTCAACGCCAAACGTCAACTCGGGCTGGTGCCACAGGAATTTAACTTCAACCCGTTTGAGACCGTACAGCAGATTGTGGTCAATCAGGCGGGCTACTACGGCGTGGAGCGAAAAGAGGCGGTTGAGCGCAGCGAAAAGTATTTAAAACAACTCGATCTGTGGGAAAAACGCAACGAACGTGCGCGGATGTTATCCGGCGGGATGAAGCGCCGTCTGATGATCGCCCGCGCGCTGATGCACGAGCCGAAGCTACTGATTCTCGATGAACCGACAGCGGGCGTCGATATTGAACTTCGCCGCTCAATGTGGGGGTTTTTGAAGGATTTAAACGACAAAGGCACCACGATCATTCTGACCACTCACTATCTGGAAGAGGCAGAAATGCTCTGCCGCAACATCGGGATTATTCAGCACGGCGAGCTGGTCGAAAACACCTCGATGAAGAACCTGCTCTCTAAGCTCAAATCCGAAACCTTCATTCTCGATCTGGCGGCGAAAAGTCCGTTACCGCAGCTGGAGGGCTATCACTATCGGCTGGTGGATACCTCTACGCTGGAAGTGGAAGTGTTGCGTGAGCAGGGAATTAACAGCGTGTTCAGCCAGCTCAGCGCGCAGGGCATTCAGGTATTGAGTATGCGTAACAAAGCGAACCGCCTTGAAGAGCTGTTTGTGTCACTGGTTCATGAAAAACAAGGAGATCGCGCATGATGCAGCTTTACTGGGTCGCGCTGAAAAGCATCTGGGCGAAAGAAATTAACCGTTTTATGCGGATCTGGATCCAGACGCTGGTGCCGCCCGTCATCACCATGACGCTCTATTTTATTATCTTCGGCAACTTGATTGGTTCCCGCATTGGCGAGATGCACGGTTTCAGCTATATGCAGTTTATCGTGCCGGGTCTAATCATGATGGCGGTCATTACCAACGCGTATGCGAACGTGGCGTCGTCATTCTTTAGCGCCAAATTCCAGCGCAACATTGAAGAGCTGCTGGTTGCGCCGGTGCCGACACACGTGATTATCGCCGGTTTTGTCGGCGGCGGTGTGGCGCGCGGACTGTGCGTCGGGGTGCTGGTGACGGCGATTTCACTGTTCTTTGTTCCGTTCCAGGTGCATTCGTGGCTGTTTGTGGCGCTGACGCTGGTTCTGACGGCGATTCTGTTTTCACTGGCGGGGCTGTTGAACGCCGTATTTGCGAAAACCTTTGATGATATCAGCCTGATCCCGACGTTTGTCCTGACGCCGCTGACCTATCTCGGTGGGGTGTTTAACTCCCTGACGCTGCTGCCGCCGTTCTGGCAGGGCTTATCGCAACTGTACCCAAGCGTCTATATGATTAGCGGCTTCCGCTACGGCTTCCTCGGCATTC
>NZ_JBFWLF010000030.1:0-24199 GCF_050252275.1 Citrobacter sp.
GCTGGCGGCGAACCCACAGCTGTTGCTGCTGGATGAACCCTTTGGCGCGCTGGACGCCTTTACTCGTGAACAGATGCAAACCCTGCTGCTGAAACTCTGGCATGAGACCGGCAAGCAGGTGCTGCTGATAACACATGATATTGAAGAAGCAGTGTTTATGGCGACCGAACTGGTGCTGTTGTCACCAGGACCTGGCCGGGTGCTGGAGCGTCTGCCGTTGACCTTTGCCCGGCGCTTTGTGGCAGGCGAAGCGAGCCGCAGCATTAAGTCCGATCCGCAGTTTATCGCGACCCGCGAATATGTCTTAAGCCGCGTCTTTGAACAACGGGAGGCCTTCTCATGAGTGTGGTGATCAACGACAAACCGCGCCAACGGCCACTGAGATGGCGCTGGCCGTTCTCGCGCCAGATTACGCTGAGCCTGGCGACGCTAACGGTGATTCTGGCGGTGTGGTGGACGGTTGCCGCGCTGCAACTGATAAGCCCGTTGTTTTTGCCGCCGCCGGACCAGGTGTTGCAAAAGCTTATCACCATCGCCGGTCCGCAAGGATTTATGGATGCCACGCTGTGGCAACATCTGGCCGCGAGCCTGACCCGCATCGTGCTGGCGCTGCTGGCTGCGGTGGCGTTCGGTATTCCGGTCGGGATTGCGATGGGGCTCAGTCCGACGCTACGCGGCATTCTCGATCCGATCATCGAGCTTTATCGTCCGGTGCCGCCGCTGGCTTATCTGCCATTAATGGTTATCTGGTTCGGGATTGGCGAAACGTCCAAGATCCTGTTGATCTACCTGGCAATTTTTGCCCCGGTCGCCATGTCGGCGCTGGCGGGGGTGAAGAGCGCGCAGCAGGTACGGATCCGCGCCGCCCGATCGCTGGGCGCGAGCCGGGCGCAGGTACTGTGGCTGGTGATCCTGCCAGGCGCGCTGCCGGAGATCCTCACCGGATTACGCATCGGACTTGGCGTGGGCTGGTCGACGCTGGTGGCGGCGGAGCTGATTGCGGCAACGCGGGGGTTAGGGTTTATGGTGCAGTCGGCCGGTGAGTTTCTGGCGACCGACGTGGTGCTGGCGGGGATCGCGGTGATTGCGATTATCGCCTTTATTTTAGAGCTGGGTCTGCGTGCGCTTCAGCGCCGTCTGACGCCCTGGCATGGAGAAGTCCAATGAGTGAACGTCTGAGCATTACCCCGCTGGGGCCGTACATCGGCGCACAGATCGCCGGGGCGGATTTGACCCGTCCGCTGAGCGACAATCAGTTTGAGCAGCTTTATCATGCGGTACTGCGCCATCAGGTGGTGTTCCTGCGCGAACAGGCCATTACGCCACAACAGCAACGGGCGTTGGCCCAGCGCTTTGGCGATCTGCATATCCATCCGGTCTATCCGCATGCGGAGGGCGTCGAGGAGATTATCGTGCTGGATACCCACAATGATAATCCGCCGGATAATGACAACTGGCACACCGACGTGACGTTTATTGAGACACCGCCTGCCGGGGCGATTCTGGCGGCAAAAGCGTTGCCGTCAACCGGGGGCGACACGCTGTGGACCAGCGGCATTGCGGCGTATGAGGCGTTGTCGGAACCGTTTCGTCAGTTGCTGAGCGGTTTGCGGGCGGAGCATGACTTCCGCAAGTCCTTCCAGGAATACAAATACCGCAAAACAGAGGAAGAGCATCAGCGCTGGCGTGAAGCGGTGGCAAAGCATCCGCCGCTGGTGCACCCGGTGGTAAGAACCCATCCGATCAGTGGTAAACAGGCGCTGTTTGTGAATGAAGGCTTCACTACGCGCATTGTTGACGTCACGGAGAAAGAGAGTGAGGCGCTGCTTGGCTTTCTGTTTGCGCATATTACGAAACCGGAATTCCAGGTGCGCTGGCGCTGGCAGCCGAATGATGTGGCGATTTGGGATAATCGTGTGACGCAGCATTATGCGAACGCCGATTACCTGCCGCAGCGGCGTATTATGCATCGGGCCACGATTTTAGGGGATAAACCGTTTTATCGAGCGCCGTAATTTCCGCCTCGGGCCGGTATGTCATTGTCGGCCCGGTACGCGTCACGTCACCGGGCAATGGCGTGATAAATGTGCCTCAATATAGCGCTGATAACGGTTGGCCTTCAGACGGGTCAAATCCACCAATACCAGGCCATCTACGCAGTGGTTAAAATCCGGATCGCTGCCGAAATCGATGAACTGTACGCCGCCGGGTTCGCAGAGCTCTGAGTATTGCTTATAGAGTGGGGGAATACCGCAGCCCAGATTTCCCAGCAGCGACTTCAGCCGCGTCAGATCGTCGGCGTAGTCGCTACCGGTAAACTGCGCCAGCACATCCGGTAGCGAAGCGGGATACGGCTGGCGTGAGACGGCCAGCGGATGCGTGGGCGGGAACCACAGACGATAGAAGGCAACCAGCAGATCGCGCGCAGCCGGCGGTAATCCTCCGGAGATAGACACGGGTCCGAACAGGTAACGATACTGCGGGTAACGCGCCAGGTATGCGCCGATTCCTGACCAGAGATAATCCAGCCCGCGACGTCCCCAGTAGCGAGGCTGAATAAAGCTACGTCCCAGCTCAATACCGTGTTTCATGATGTCCGCCATCTGCTCATCGTAATCAAACAGACTGTGACTGTAGAGTCCATCCAGCCCCTGCTTTTCCAGTTGTTGTACGCAGGGGATAAACCGGTAAGCGCCGACGATCTCAAGATCCTCCTCGTCCCATAAGATCAAATGCAGATAGTCATCATCGTAGCGATCGATATCTCTGCGCTTGCCGCTCCCTTCACCCACGGCGCGAAAGGCGATTTCACGCAGTCGTCCCAGCTCGCGCAGGACCGTCGCTTCCTCTTGCCCGTTGCGCTGCCAGAGATAAATGTGCTTACCGTCGGCGGTTATTCCCAGACATTCCGCCTGTGCCAGCTCGCGTTTCAGTCGCGCTCTGTTTTCCGGCGGGGCGATTGTCGATTCGGTACGAAAGAGACCTGGTCGGCCTTTGCCCAGCGCAATCACGTGCTCCCGGCACTTTTCCGCCTGCTCGCGCACGCTGCTTTTGCTGGTAGACCATTGCGTCCAGGCAATTTGCTGGCCTATACGTACGGGTAGCGTGCTGCCACGGCGGCGAAACATTTGCTGCATTAACAGCAGCAGCGTGGCGCGGGAAGAAACCAGTCCACTAGCATAGAACAGCGGACTGTTATAGGCCTGAATATGTACCGGCAGCAGCGGCGTCCGGTACTTTTCTGCCATGCGGATAAACCCGGAGTGCCAGCGGCGTTCAGCGATTCCCTTTAGCGTCAGACGTGAAACTTCCCCTGCCGGGAAGAAAACCAGCGCGCCGCCGGTCTGCAGATGGCTATCCATTTGCTGTAACGACGATTTGGGCGTGCGTCCCTGAATATTATCGACCGGGATAAACAACGAACTCAGAGGTTCAAGATGGGAGAGCAGCCGGTTAGTCACCACTTTGATGTCGCGCCGTACGCGGGAGAGGGCATAGATGAGCGCCAGTCCATCCAGCGCCCCGGTAGGGTGGTTGGCAATAATGATCAGAGGGCCATTTTCGGGGATGTTTTCAATGTGATGTTCGGGGATTTCGCAACGTATTTGGAGATGTTCCAGGACTTGTTCCACCATATCCACGCCTTTCAGATGGCAATGGCGGGCGGCAAACAGCTGGAACTCTTTTTCATACAATACGCGTTGTAACACCTTTTTCTGCCAGGGCGTGGTCTTCGCCTCGGGCCAAAGGTCGCTGAGTACGTTATCGAGACTGAACATCACAACACCTCCTTCTTCCTGTGCTGACAGTAGAAGCGGTAAGTGTCGCTGGTATGACGTTTGGGTGACGTTTTGGGGAAAGGCCGGATGGCGAGGCCACCCGGCATGTTCAGGGAAAACTTAACGCAGGATTTTTTTCTCTGCCAGATCCAGTGCGAAGTAGCTGAAGATCAGATCCGCGCCTGCGCGTTTGATAGCGCCTAAGCTTTCCAGTACCACTTTTTCTTCATCAATGGCGCCTGCCATAGCGGCAAATTTGATCATCGCGTATTCGCCGCTGACCTGATACGCGCCGAGCGGCAGCTCTGTGCGCTCACGAATGTCACGCAGTACGTCAAGATAGGCCCCCGCCGGTTTCACCATCAGGCAGTCCGCGCCCTGTGCTTCATCAAGCAACGATTCGCGAATCGCTTCACGGCGGTTCATCGGGTTCATCTGGTAGGTTTTGCGATCGCCTTTCAGCGCCGTGCCCGCCGCTTCGCGGAACGGACCATAGAACGACGAGGCAAATTTGGTCGAGTAGGACATGATGGCGGTGTCGGTAAAGCCTGCGGCATCCAGCGCCTGGCGAATCGCCTGCACCTGACCATCCATCGCCGCGGAAGGGGCGATGAAATCTGCGCCTGCGGCGGCCGCGACAACCGCCTGTTTACCCAGGTTTGCCAGCGTGGCGTCGTTATCGACGCCGTGTTCACACAGCACGCCGCAGTGACCGTGGGAGGTATATTCGCAGAAGCAGGTGTCTGACATCACGATCATTTCTGGTACGGTCTGCTTGCAGATACGCGACATCCGCGCCACCAGACCGTCTTCCTTCCAGGCATCGCTACCGGTGTCATCGGTATGGTGTGAGATGCCAAAGGTCATGACGGAACGAATACCGGCGTTGGCAATACGCTCAATCTCGCGCGCCAGGTGTTTTTCCGGGATGCGCATGACGCCGGGCATGGCCTCAATCGCTTTGTAGTCGTCGAGTTCTTCTTCAACAAAGATCGGCAACACCAGATCGTTCAAGCTGAGTGTTGTCTCTTCAAACATGGCACGTAGCGCTGCAGATTTGCGCAGACGGCGAGGGCGATGGATTAAGTCTGTCATGGGATGCCTGATGCTTGTGAAAGTGAAGGCCATAGTATACCTGAAGCCGCGGGCGAGTGTTTTACGAAAATGGGCTTTATGGTTTTGTTTTATTAATAAATAAAAGAAATCGCATGGCAATTTTTTAATATGAATAGCTAAAAATTCATATTTGAAAGTGTGATTGTTATTCGTTTGGTTATTTTAAATATCTATTTGTTTGAGTTTTTCTGTATTTAAGTTGGCTGGTTTTTTATTTGTTCGTTATTATCAATGCTCGCTGCATTAAGTATTGATTTATTATATGTATCTTTGTCTTTTTTCTTTTTATTGTGTTGATTTGTAATTAATTTTTTATTTTTCAACTGAGTGTTATCCTGGTTCTTGTTATTGTCCGTTTTCGGACTACGGATAAAGAATAATTGAACCTTTCATTGTGGACACCGCATAATCCTCTTCGCGAAACATAATGTTTTCTATGCATTGATATTGATGGATCAACACTATTACGTCCCTGAGGAGGGATGACAAATGCACTCCTGGAAAAAGAAACTTGTAGTCTCACAATTAGCATTAGCCTGCACTTTGGCAATCACTTCTCAGGCGAATGCTTCAACAGATATTTCTGGCAAAACTTACACCACCTTTGAACACCTTAACGACGCGACTTATGCAGATGGTGTGTACTACGATGGCTATGTCGGCTGGAATAACTACGGCACCGATAGCGTGTATAACGGAGACATCTATCCGGTCATTAATAACGCGACCGTTAACGGCGTGATTTCAACGTACTATCTGGATGATGGTCTGGCGACCAACACCAACAGTAACAGCCTGACGATTAAAAACAGTACTGTTCACGGAATGATTACCTCACAGTGCATGACGGAGGATTGTACCGGACGCGATGCGACGGGCTATGTCTACGATCGTCTGGCGCTGACCGTTGATAACTCTACGATCGACGACAACTACGAACATTATACTTACAACGGCACCCATACCGATGGCACCGCGGATACGCATGTGGTTGATGTTTACGATCTGGGTACCGCGATCACCCTCGACCAGGAAGTTGACCTGGCTATCAGCAACAACTCCCATGTTGCCGGTATTACCCTGACTCAGGGTTATGAGTGGCAGGATGTTGACGATAATACCGTCAGTTCCGGCGTAAACAGCGCTGAAGTGTTCAATAACACCATTACGGTGAAGGACTCTACCGTGACCTCAGGCTCATTGTCTGACGAAGGCACCACGGGCTGGTTCGGCAATAACGGTAACGCCAGCGATTACAGCGGTACAAACACCGCAGATGATATTGCATTAGCTGTGATTGCAAACCCGGCGGCAGACAATGCGATGCAGACCGCCGCAACTTTCAGTAATTCTACGCTGATGGGCGATGTGGTTTTCTCCAGCAACTTTGACGAAAACTTCTTCCCGAACGGTGCTGATAGCTATCGTGATACCGATGCAAATGTGGATACCAACGGCTGGGATGGCACCGATCGTTTGGATCTGACATTAGATAACGGCAGTAAATGGGTGGGTGCGGCGATGTCCGTCCACCAGGTCGATACCGATGGCGACGGTGTGTATGACAGCGTTGCTGCGGGTACGGACGCGACTGCTACGCTGATTGATATCGCGTCTAACAGCCTGTGGCCGACCTCAACGTATGGCATTGATAACGGCGACACCGCCTATGACGAAAATGGTCATGTTGTGGGGAAAGAGGTTTATCAAAGCGGTCTGTTCAACGTCACGCTGAAGAATGGTTCACAGTGGGATACCACCAAAACCTCTCTGATTGATACGCTGAGCATCAACAGCGGTTCTGTGGTGAACGTCGGCGATTCATCGCTGGTTTCTGACACCATTGGCCTGACCGGTGGCGCAGCGCTGAACATTAACGAAGATGGTCATGTCGCGACAGATACCCTGACGGTTGACAACAGTACCGTGACTATTGCTGATGATGTGGCTTCAGGCTGGAGCGTGGGTGATGCTGCGCTGTATGCCAACACCATTAAGGTCACAAACGACGGTGTTCTGGATGTCGGTAACAGCGCGGACTATGCGCTGCAGACGGATACCCTGAATCTGACCAGCACCACCGATGCGGGTGGCAATGTGCATGCCGGTGTATTTGACCTTCACAGCAACAACTACGTTCTGAACGCTGATCTGGTCAACGATCGCACTGCAGACACCAGCAAGTCTAACTATGGTTACGGTGTTATCGGCATGAATTCCGATGGTCACCTGACGATTAATGGTAACGGCGATGCTTACACCGCTGACCAGTCTGAAGTGGATAACGCGGGCGACGGCATTGCGGCGGCAACCGGTAACTACAAAGTGCGTATCGATAACGCCACGGGTGCAGGCTCCATTGCCGATTACAAAGGCAAAGAGCTGATCTACGTTAACGATAAGAACAGCACCGCGACTTTCTCTGCGGCCAATAAAGCAGACCTGGGGGCGTACACGTACCAGGCTCAGCAGCAGGGTAATACGGTTGTTATGCAACAGATGGAGCTGACTGACTATGCCAATATGGCGCTGAGCATCCCGTCTGCGAACACCAATACCTGGAACCTGGAGCAGGATACCGTTGGAACACGTCTGACCAACTCTCGCCACGGTCTGGCGGATAACGGCGGCGCATGGGTAAGCTACTTCGGCGGCGGTTTCAGCGGCGACAATGGCACCATCAATTACGACCAGGATGTCAACGGCATCATGGTGGGTGTGGATACCAAAGTTGATGGTAACAACGCTAAATGGATTGTTGGTGCGGCAGCTGGTTTCGCTAAAGGCGACATGAGCGACCATACCGGCCAGGTAGATCAGGATAGTCAGTCTGCTTACCTGTACTCCTCTGCCCGATTTGCCAATGACGTCTTTGTGGATGGCAACCTGAGCTACTCTCACTTCAACAACGATCTGTCTGCCAATATGAGTGACGGTCAGTATGTCGATGGCAACACGTCAACAGATGCCTGGGGCTTCGGTTTGAAAGTGGGTTACGACTGGAAAGTGGGTGACGCGGGTTATGTTACGCCGTATGGCAGCGTGTCAGGTCTGTTCCAGTCTGGTGACGACTATCGTTTGAGCAACGACATGCATCTTGATGGTCAGTCTTACGACAGCATGCGTTATGAACTGGGTGTAGATACGGGCTATACCTTCACCTATAGCCAGGATCAGGCTCTGACGCCTTACTTCAAACTGGCGTACGTGTATGACGATCAGGGCAACCATGCGGATGTCAACGGCGATTCAATCGACAATGGCACCAAAGGTTCAGCGGTTCGCGTTGGGCTGGGTACGCAGTTCAGCTTTACCAAGAACTTCAGCGCGTATACCGATGCGAACTACCTTGGCGGCGGCGATGTTGATCAGGACTGGTCGGCTAACGCAGGCGTTAAATATACCTGGTAATCATTCCCTTACGGAAATGGATATCGCGTAGTTAATCTAAAAAATGCCCGTCAAGAATTTGGCGGGCATTACTGCAAGGAACGCGCAGATGTTATCTCTGAATAAACCGTTAAAAGAATTTGCTCAGCTTGATAAGTCGTTGTCAAAATTTGGGACACGTTTTGAATATGTCCATGCAAAACATCTTCTTTATTCCACTGAAAAGAATCCCGACACGACGGTAGTGATTCTGGAGGGGATTATCTCATTAAGACGTAATGAACATATTCTTGTGGGTATCGCCCAGGCCCCTTTCATTATGGGATTGAGCAATGGGGTGATGAAAAATGATGCTCATTATGATCTCATCAGCGAGGGATTATGTTCAGGCTATCACCTGCCGTCGTCACAAGCTATTGAGATTATTGAAGAATATCAGCTATGGCGTGAGGCGTTTTACTGGCTGACCTGGCAGAACCGTATCCTGCAGCAGCGCGATCGCCAGTTAATTGGCAATAATTCCTACGAACAGATCCGAACCACCCTTTTCTCGATGATTGAGTGGGATGAAGGTTTACGCTCAAAAATTGGGGTGATGAGTTATATTCATCAGCGCACGCAAATTTCGCGTTCCGTGGTAGCAGAGGTTCTTGCGGCGTTACGAAAAGGCGGCTACATCGAAATGAATAAAGGCAAACTGGTGGGAATAAACCGTTTGCCTTCAGATTATTAATTAAGACGTAGGAACCTCGCGCGGTGTATTTTCGCTCAGTTCAACCACCAGTTCGTTAATACCATCGCTCATGCTTGTGAAGCGGGTGAGCGGAGAGCGAGTGACAACGACAAACGCACCCACATTTTTTTGCGGAATCATTGCCATATAGGTAATGAACCCTCCGCCACCGCCGGTCTTTTGAATAATGCCCGGGCGTCCATTCTTCGGCGCCATATAGACCCATCCTAAGCCCAACGCATCGGCCTTGCCGGGGACATCCATACCGGTTACCCGCGTTAACTGCGCGCGCTGATAAATCAGCGTTTGCATTCTGTCGGCCTGATTACTGCGCTGGTAAAAATCAGAGGAAAGATACTGCTGCATCCAGCGCATCATATCCCCCGGCGTTGAATAAACCCCGCCGCTGCCGATGGCTGCCAGCGTGTTATTACACGGACTGGCCCCTTTCTCCGCGACCATCAGACGTTTGCACTGATCGGGAGAGGGAGTATAGGTCGTGTCTTTCATGCCAAGCGGCCGGGTGATTTTCTCTTCAAAAAGCTGGGCATAGGGTTTGCCGGAGGCGTTTGCCAGCGCATCCGCCAGCAGGTCGAACGCCAGGTTAGAATAGGCCGCCTGTGAACCCGGAGCGGCTTTTAACGTCGCCGTGGAGAGATAGCTCCAGCGCTGTTCACGCGTCGGCCAGACAAATACCGGGCGCTTTGCTGCGCCGCCGGGTTGTTCACGGGGCAGTGCGCTGGTGTGCGTCGCCAGGTTGACCAGCGTGATCGGTTTTCCCGCATACGACGGTACGCGCGCGCCGACGGGGGCATATTTGCTCAGCGGATCGTTCAGTTTTACGGTGCCCTGATCGAGCAGTTTGACCAGCATTTCACTGGTCATCAGTTTGGTGAGTGACGCAATGCGAATCACCGAATCCAGCTGCGGACGAACGTTATTACCCGGACGGGTTTCACCGAAGCTGCGAAAAACACGCTGGTTTCCGTCGATCACGACGAGTGCCATCCCCGTCGCGCCGCTGCCATAAAAAATATGTTCGGCGTAACGTTCGACAATATCAGACGCAAAAACCGGTTCGGCAACAGGCTGAGCCGCCTGGACTGAGGTCAATGACGCCGCACACAGCGCGGCAGAAAAAAGCAGACTACGTTTCAACGGTGGTGTCCATGAATGAGAGTAAAAAACTAAGCGTATTTATACTACTGTACCGCCTGTTGCAAAGCGCTAATTAGCGCAAGGATAGTGAGAAAAACGTAACGACGCGTAAACGTAGCGTTTTTGCCGCGAAAGAAAGTCCGCTTTTGTGATCCGGGGCGTGCAATAATCTTTCATTACCACTCTTGGATGGGGCTGACGATGTCTGAAAAACGGGTTGTGATGGTTGTTGATATGCAAATCGGCGTGTTTGCCACGCCGCGTATTAATCGGGATGCGTGTGTGGAACGTATCAATCAATTGACGCGGGCAGCCGATCTCACGATTTTTATTCAACACACCGAGGCGGGTGGCCTGGAGGAGGGGAGCGCGGGGTTTGCGCTGCTGCCTGAACTGGAGACACCCGTGAACGCCAAATATGTCACGAAAACCGCCTGTGATGCTTTTTACAAAACGGCGCTCGAACAGTTGCTCCGCGAGCAGGCGATTTCACACTTTGTCATCTGCGGCTGTGCGACGGACTATTGCGTCGATACCACCATCAGAAACGGTGCCAGCCGGGGTTATCGCATTACGGTTGCGGAAGATGCCCACACCACCGCACATCGCCCGGCTGCACCTGCCCAGACGCTGATTGCGCACCATAATGATGTCTGGCGCAATCTGATCGTGCCGGGCAATCCGGTACGTGTGAAACCCGTCGAAACAATTCTTCAGGACTGGAAAACGAACTAAGCGCCGCCATATTGGTCACAATGGGCGGTTTCGCCTGTTGTGATCGTTTATTTTTAGTCCGCGCAGCGGCAGAAGCACAGCAGTTGTCATAACGATAAGAAGTGAGCAGGAGAGCATCATGTTTAAGTCTTTTTTCCCAAAGCCGGGTCCTTTTTTTCTTTCGGCTTTTATTTGGGCAATAGTCGCGGTTATTTTCTGGCAAGCCGGTGGTGGGGACTGGGTTGCACGGATGACAGGCGCAACGGCCGCCGTGCCTATCAGCGCCGCCCGTTTCTGGTCGCCGAGCTACCTGATTTTTTATGCCTACTACGTGCTCTGCGTCGGGCTGTTTGCGCTGTTCTGGTTTCTCTACAGTCCGCATCGCTGGCAGTACTGGTCAATTCTTGGCACCTCGCTGATTATCTTCGTCACCTGGTTTCTCGTTGAAGTCGGGGTGGCCGTCAACGCCTGGTATGCGCCATTTTACGATCTGATCCAGACCGCCCTCAGCGCACCACATAAGGTCACCATGGGTCAGTTCTATAACGAACTGGGGATCTTTCTTGGTATCGCGCTGATTGCCGTGGTGATTAGCGTGCTGAACAACTTTTTTGTCAGCCACTATGTGTTCCGCTGGCGTACGGCGATGAACGAATATTACATGGCGCAGTGGCAGCATTTGCGCCATATCGAAGGGGCAGCACAGCGTGTGCAGGAAGACACCATGCGTTTTGCCTCAACGCTGGAAAGCATGGGCGTGAGCTTTATTAACGCTATCATGACGCTAATCGCCTTCCTGCCGGTGCTGGTTGCGCTTTCTCCGCACGTGCCCGAACTGCCGATAGTCGGCCATGTGCCTTATGGCCTGGTGATTGCGGCGATCGTCTGGTCACTGATGGGCACCGGTATGCTGGCGGTAGTCGGGATCAAGCTCCCGGGACTGGAATTTAAAAATCAGCGGGTGGAAGCGGCTTATCGTAAAGAGCTGGTATACGGGGAAGATGATGCCAACCGCGCCACGCCGCCGACGGTTCGTGAGCTGTTCAGTGCGGTTCGCCAGAACTATTTCCGTCTCTATTTCCACTACATGTATTTTAATATCGCGCGCATTCTCTACCTGCAGGTGGACAACGTTTTCGGGTTGTTCCTGCTGTTTCCGTCGATTGTTGCCGGTACGATTACCCTGGGTCTGATGACGCAAATTACCAACGTCTTTAGCCAGGTGCGGGGCGCGTTCCAGTACCTGATCAACTCGTGGACAACGCTGGTTGAACTGATGTCTATCTATAAACGTCTGCGCAGTTTTGAGCGTGAACTGGACGAGCGGGATATTCAGGCTGTCACCCACACACTTGGTTAACAAAAGGAAACGTTATGTCGGCGGTGTCTCGTCTTTACCCTTTGTCATTGCTGGCCGGACTGGTGCTGGCGGGATGTAGCAGTCAGCCTTCGCAACCGCTCAAAAAAGGCGAGAAACCGGTCGATGTCGCGAGCGTGGTGCGCCAGAAAATACCGGCCAGCGTGAAGGATCGGGACGCCTGGGCGCAGGATATCGCCAAAACCTTTGAAAGCCAGAAGCTGGCGCCGACGGTGGAAAATATCTGTTCGGTGCTGGCGGTCGCGCAGCAGGAGTCCAACTATCAGGTCGATCCCGCCGTTCCGGGATTGAACAACATTGCCTGGAAGGAGATAGACCGGCGCGCCGAACGGATGCATATTCCGGTTTTCCTGGTGCATACCGCGCTGAAAATCACCTCCCCGAACGGGAAGAGCTATAGCGAGCGTCTGGACACAGTAAAAACGGAAAAACAGCTCAGCGCCATTTTCGATGACTTTATTAATATGGTGCCGATGGGGCAGACGCTGTTCGGTTCGCTGAATCCGGTCCATACCGGTGGTCCGATGCAGGTCAGCATTGCGTTTGCCGAGCAGCACAGCAAAGGATATCCGTGGAAGATGGAGGGAACGGTGCGCCAGGAAGTGTTCAGCCGTCGCGGTGGACTCTGGTTCGGAACCTACCATTTGCTCAATTACCCGGCCAACTACAGCGCGCCGATTTTCCGCTTTGCCGACTTCAACGCCGGATGGTATGCCAGTCGAAATGCCGCGTTTCAGAACGCAGTCAGTAAAGCCAGCGGCGTCAAACTGGCGCTGGATGGCGACCTGATTGCCTACGGCAGTAAAGACGCCAGTAAAACGGAGCTGGCGGTGCGTAAACTGGCGGGAAAACTGGATCTCAGCGAAAGCGCGATCCGTCGCCAACTGGAGAAAGGCGACAGTCTGGCGTTTGAAGAAACGGCGCTTTACGAAAAGGTGTTTACGCTTGCTGAAGCAAAGACAGGGAAGAGATTACCGCGTGAAATGCTGCCCGGTATTCAACTGGAAAGCCCGAAAATCACCCGTAATCTCACCACGGCATGGTTTGCAAAACGGGTCGACGATCGTCGTGCGAAGTGCATGGGGCAATAACCGCCTGGCCATTACTGGCGGCGGTAGCGCCAGCGCAGAATGGCGGCGATGACGCCGAAAATCAGACTGCCGACCAGAAACGGCACCAGACCAAAGATGGTTCCGACGCCCAGCCCAATCTCTACGCGCGGGCGTCCTGTCTCTTGTACTTGCATCAGATGTTCATATACGCCAGGCGCGTGAACCAGCAGGTTCAGGATCTGCGCCCCGGCCCAAAAACAGAACAGAACGAACACGGCATAAGCGATATTGCCTGGCGTAGAGGCGGTTTCTCGATGTTTCCCGTTAAACAAGGATTTTGAGAGAGTGAAATCAGCCATAAATGACCTCCGCGAGTAATTCTGCATCTCTGACACCATGCCAGTAACTTACCGTGAGTGTGACAGGTCATCGCGTTTGTCAATATCAGAATGATGGTAATTTCAGTCTGGGATGAATCCTGGATTGCAGATTTTTGTCAGTTGTCACAAATTAGTTACCTTAAATTAAATTTGGCAACATTTAAGAAATTCCGCACACGACACAGACCGGTTTCCCGTAATATGCGACGATACGTTTTTTTCGCTGCGGAGTTTCCATGAACCTGCCTTTAAAAATTCGCCGTGACTGGCACTACTACGCCTTTGCTATCGGCCTGATTTTCATTCTGAACGGCGTTGTCGGGCTGTTGGGGTTTGAAGCCAGGGGCTGGCAAACCTATGCCGTGGGGCTGGTGACCTGGATCGTCAGTTTCTGGCTGGCAGGATTGATTATTCGTCGTCGCGTGGAGGATGACGCGGCGTAAGCCTGACAACAAACCGCTGTCAGGCTTATCGGGGAGTGCAGATTACATCGTCGTTTTCAGTGCGTTATCTGCAGCATGGCGTTCCAGCGCCAGTTCGATCAAACGGGTGATCAAGTCGGTGTAACCTAAGCCACTGGCCTGCCAGAGTTTCGGATACATGCTGATGTTGGTAAAGCCTGGTAGGGTGTTGATCTCATTGATCACCACCTCATTGTCGGCGGTTAAAAAGACATCGACGCGTGCCATGCCAGCGCAGCCCAGCGCCTGATACGCCTGAATGGCGATCTCGCGGATTTTGTCGTTGATGTGCGGATCAATCGCCGCAGGAACCACCACTTTCGCGCCGTTATCGTCAATGTATTTGGTGTCATAGGCATAGAAATCACTGTTGAGCACGATCTCGCCACAGGTGCTGGCCTGCGGATGATCGTTGCCCAGCACTGCGCACTCGATCTCGCGCCCCTTGATCCCTTGCTCCACCACCACTTTGTGATCGAATTCGAAGGCGAGGGCGACCGCCTGCGCGTACTGCGCTTCGCTGGTGACTTTGCTAACGCCGACAGACGATCCCTGATTGGCGGGCTTAACGAACAGCGGCAGGCCAAGACGGGCTTCTACCTCGGCAAAGCTTATCGTGTTGCGGTTGGCTCGCGTCAGCGTAATAAACGGCGCGATAGTCAGTCCGGCATCACGCAACAAGCGTTTGGTGACGTCTTTATCCATGCACGCGGCTGAACCCAGCACGTCGGAACCCACGAAGGGCAGATTCGCCACGCGCAGCATTCCCTGCAGCGAACCATCTTCACCCAGCGTGCCGTGAACAATCGGGAAAATCACGTCTACGGTCGGCAGCGGCTGACCATTCTGCGCATCAATCAACTGTTGCTCGTGTCTACCCGGAACCTGCGCAAGGCTGGTCGCAGAAGGACGCAGCGCAATATGCGCAGGATCGTTGGCATTGAGCAGATAATTGCTGGCATCGCTGACGTGCCATTGCCCTTGCTTATCAATGCCTAACAGCACGACCTCAAAGCGGGTCTTGTCGATGGCATCGACAATATTTTTTGCCGATTGCAATGACACTTCATGTTCCGCTGATTTACCACCAAATACGATTCCTACCCGCAACTTTGCCATCTTAAACCCATTCCTTCGAACGCAAAGCGTATACATTACCACGACAAAACGAGGGATTCGCGGGCTTCTGCCATAATGTTAGGGAGAATTACACGGGAGGAAGCGTGAGAGGAAAAGTCTGGCTGACGATGATCATTCTGAGCGTGGCGTGTGGCGTGGGATATCGCTATCTGCCGTCTTATTATGACCCGCTCGCCCCGCTTGAGGTATCCGATCCGCCAAACTGGCTTACCCAATTTAAGCTTAAACGTCTGACGCCAGCGCGCTGTCAGACGCTGTTGCAACAGGCAAACGAGCAGAAGCTAATCACGTCGCAGTCCGTAGCCGACAGCGCTGGCGAATGTCCCTTAACCGACGTAGTACGGGTGCGGGATTTTGGCGCAGTCAAACTGAGCAGCAGCTTCCTTGCCTCCTGTCCGTTGGCACTGCGTTCCGCGCTGTATGTCGCTCAGCAGGCTGCACCCTTAACGGAACGTATGATGGAAAGCCAGCTGACCCGGATCGAGCATCTCGGCAGCTATGCCTGCCGCAACATTTACCATCGCCCTGATGCACGCCGTAGCGAACACGCGAGCGCAGAGGCCCTGGACATCAGCGGCTTTATTCTTGCCGACGGGCGACACGTTACCGTTCTGCGCGGCTGGAAGCAGGAAGAAAGCGCAACGTGGCTGCGGGCGTTGCTCAGTGCGAGCTGTCAATATTATGGCAACGGCCTGGGACCGGACTACAACGCCGCTCACGCCAACCATTTTCACCTGGGAATTCGGGGAATTGGCCTTTGTCGCTAAGCATAAAGCCCTGCGGCTTGTTGGGTTTTAATGTGATGTATTTCACAAATCTGGTGAACGGGAAGATAAAATAGCAAATTGCGCGCCACCGCACCTGCGGATCCCCTGACAGACGTGGAGATTGCTAAACTAGCCGGCGTTTTCTGCTATTTATCACGATGAGCGTTTATGGAATCCTGGAAAGTTAATCTCATTTCCGTCTGGTTCGGCTGCTTTTTTACCGGTCTGGCAATCAGTCAAATCCTGCCGTTTTTGCCACTCTATATTTCGCAGCTTGGGGTGACCTCCCACGAAGCGCTCTCAATGTGGTCCGGTCTGACATTCAGTGTCACATTCTTAATTTCCGCGATTGTTTCTCCGCTCTGGGGTAGCCTGGCAGACCGTAAAGGTCGCAAGCTGATGTTGCTACGCGCCTCGCTCGGCATGGCGATTGCGATACTGCTGCAGGCTTTCGCTACCAACGTCTGGCAGCTTTTCCTGCTACGCGGCATTATGGGGTTAACGTCCGGCTATATTCCTAACGCGATGGCGTTGGTAGCGTCTCAGGTGCCCCGTGAACGAAGTGGCTGGGCGCTCAGTACGCTGGCGACCGCGCAAATCAGCGGTGTGATTGGTGGCCCGCTGATGGGCGGTTTTATTGCCGATCACGTGGGCTTACGCCCGGTCTTTTTTATCACTGCAATGCTGCTGATCGTCAGCTTTATGGTCACGCTCTTTTTGATTAAAGAAGGCGTGCGCCCGACGCTGAAAAAGAGCGAACGATTGAGCGGGAAAGCCGTATTTGCGTCGCTACCTTATCCGGCGCTGGTGATCAGCCTGTTTTTCACCACGCTGGTGATTCAGTTATGTAATGGCTCAATCAGCCCGATCCTGGCGCTATTTATTAAGTCGATGGCCCCTGATAGTAATAATATTGCTTTTCTGAGTGGATTAATTGCCTCGGTGCCTGGGGTCTCCGCGCTTATCTCCGCGCCCCGGCTGGGTAAACTTGGGGATCGCATCGGCACCGAAAGGATCCTGATGGCAACGCTGATTTGTGCGGTCGTGTTGTTTTTTGCCATGTCGTGGGTGACGACGCCTTTCCAGCTCGGGGTATTACGTTTTCTGCTCGGTTTTGCCGATGGCGCCATGCTACCCGCGGTTCAGACGCTACTGGTCAAATATTCCAGTGACCAAATAACCGGGCGTATATTTGGTTATAACCAATCGTTTATGTATCTTGGCAATGTCGCTGGCCCGCTGATGGGCGCAACGGTTTCAGCCATGGCAGGATTTCGTTGGGTATTTATTGCCACTGCCATTATCGTGATGATTAACATTTGTCAGTTAGCCCTGGTTCTGCGTCAGCGGCGAAATATCCGCAAGCGGGTGTGAAGCGATTAAAAAGAAATGACTTAAGTGAAATTAGTCATTTTTTAGCATAACTTTTGATTATGGCCAGGGGTGACTATTTTATTCCTGGCTTTTAATTTAGCGTTCGGTTTTCGCGCGAGAAACGTTTCGCTCACCGTATTCTGTGATTATTTACGCAAAGTCTTTCCTTTTTTATAAAAATACTACTTTCAGACTCTAGGCAGCATGGATTCATAGTGATACCGTCAGCCTTCTTTGGATAAGGAAATGCGGTCATGAAAAATCTAATAGCTGAGTTGTTGCTTAAGCTTGCCCAGAAAGAGGAAGAGTCGAAAGAACTGGTTGCTCAGGTAGAAGCATTAGAGATTATCGTTACAGCGATGCTGCGCAATATGGCTCAGAACGAGCAGCAAATGCTGATTCATCAGGTAGAGGGCGCACTTGATGACGTAAAGCCCGATGCCAGCGTTCCGGATAACGATACGGAGTTGCTGCGCCAGTACGTACAAAAGCTGTTGAGGCATCCTCGTTACTAGTTTTATTTCGTTTCTATGCTGTCATAAACCTGTCATATCAGAGACCTATAGTCGCTTTGTTTTTTATTTTAAGTGTATTAAGTACATGGAGAAAATAAAGTGAAACAAAGCGCTATTGCTCTTGCATTGTTACCACTGTTGTATATGCCTGTGAGTCATTCTGAAACGTCGTCAATGGCGGTGCTGGACAATCGTGCCGCACAGGGTGATATTACAACGCCTGGCGGAGCACGCCGATTATCGGCCGATCAAACACAAGCATTGCGCGAATCACTGAATGATAAACCGGCTAAAAATATTATTTTATTGATTGGCGATGGTATGGGTGATTCGGAAATTACGGCCGCGCGAAATTATGCTGAAGGTGCGGGTGGCTATTTTAAAGGGATTGATGCCTTACCGCTGACTGGCCAATACACCCACTATGCGCTGAATAAAAAAACCGGTAAACCGGATTACGTGACGGATTCTGCGGCATCAGCAACCGCATGGACAACCGGCGTGAAAACCTACAATGGCGCGCTGGGCGTCGATATTCACGAAAAAGATCATACGACGCTGCTGGAAATGGCGAAAGCGGCGGGGCTGGCGACGGGGAACGTCTCAACCGCCGAGCTGCAGGATGCCACTCCAGCCGCGCTGGTAGCGCACGTGACGTCTCGTAAATGCTATGGCCCGAGCGTAACGAGCGAGAAATGCCCGACGAATGCGCTGGAAAATGGCGGTAAAGGCTCGATCACCGAACAACTGCTGAATGCCCGCGCGGATGTCACGCTGGGCGGCGGTGCGAAAACGTTCGCCGAAACCGCAACCGCCGGCGAGTGGCAGGGCAAAACGCTGCGTGAACAGGCCGAGGCCCGGGGTTACCAGTTGGTCGGCGATGCGGCTTCGCTGGCGGCGATCGGCGAAGCCAGTCAGGACAAACCGTTGCTGGGACTGTTCTCTGACGGCAACATGCCTGTGCGCTGGGAAGGCCCAAAAGCGTCTTATCACGGCAATATTGATAAGCCTGCCGTAACCTGTACGCCGAATCCAAAACGCGATGAGACCGTACCCACGCTGGCGCAAATGACCGACAAAGCCATTGAGTTGCTCAGCAAAAATGAGAAGGGATTCTTCCTGCAGGTGGAAGGGGCCTCCATCGATAAACAGGATCACGCCGCCAATCCTTGCGGACAGATCGGCGAGACGGTGGATCTGGACGAAGCGGTGCAGCGCGCGCTGGCCTTTGCGAAAAAAGAAGGTAACACGCTGGTGATCGTCACTGCCGATCACGCTCACGCCAGCCAGATCGTCGCACCAGAGACAAAAGCGCCGGGCTTGACCCAGGCATTAAACACCAAAGATGGCGCCGTGATGGTGATCAGCTATGGCAACTCCGAAGAGGAATCGCAGGAGCATACCGGCAGCCAGTTGCGTATTGCGGCCTACGGCCCTCATGCGGCCAACGTGGTGGGGCTGACCGATCAAACCGACCTGTTCTATACCATGAAAGCGGCACTCGGCCTGAAATAATCCACCCCCCGGCAGGATAACTTTTGCTGTCGGGTGGTTTTTTTATCGTTAGCAGCCAGACTTATCTGAATCTCCCGGCGTTTATTCGCGGGAGATAGTCGAGTGAATACTCAAAAAAGGATGGTGCTATGAAAATAACATTACTGGTTACCCTATTGTTTGGTTTGATCTTTTTAACGACCGTTGGTGCGGCTGAGAAAACGTTAACCCCGCAGCAGCAGCGCATGACCACCTGCAATCAACAGGCGACGGCGAAAGCGTTGAAAGGAGATGCCCGTAAGACGTACATGAGCGATTGCCTTAAAAACAGCAAGTCAGCTCCTGGTGAAAAAAGCCTGACGCCACAACAGCAAAAAATGCGCGAGTGCAACGTTCAGGCGACGGAACAATCGCTAAAAGGTGACGACCGCAGTAAGTTCATGAGTGCCTGCCTGAAGAAAGCGGCCTAGCCGACCTAGTGCTTACGGGTGAGCAAAGAAAAACGCTCACCCGAAATATCATACTTTCCCCGCCTGACCCGTCTCTATAATTTGGGAAAATTGTTTCAGAATGTTCCCAAAAAATAATGAACGACGAAAACTTTTACAAACAAGCGGTCGATCTCGATGAAACCTCTCTTTCATCGCAGCAAAACGACCATCAACGCTCTGGACTACGATTCGCCCGGCGAGTAAGAGTGCCGCGCGCAGTGGCGCTGGGAGGGATGTTTTTCCCTGTCGCCGCCGTGCTGGTTGCGAACCCTGTCCCCGGTGTCTGGTGGTTGTTGCTGGTGGGATGGGCGTTCGTCTGGCCTCATCTGGCCTGGCAAATCGCCAGCAGAGCCGTCGACCCGCTGAGTCGGGAATTTGCCAATTTAAAAACGGATGCGGTACTCGCCGGAATGTGGATGGGACTGATGGGCGTCAATGCGCTGCCTTCCGCCGCGTTGTTAATGATCATCTGTATGAATCTGATGGGCGCAGGCGGTGTGCGACTGTTTGTTACCGGACTGGCCATGATGGTGGTTGCCTGTCTGGTCACATTGCAGTTAACGGGAACCTCTCTGGCTTTAAGAAGCGCGCCGCTGGAAGGGGTGTTGACGCTGCCGGTCATCGTGATTTACCCGCTGTTATTCTCCTGGATTAGCTATCAGGCCGCGACAAAGCTGGCGCAACATAAGCGTCGGTTACAGGTGATGAGTACCTGTGATGGCATGACAGGGGTTTACAACCGGCGACACTGGGAAATATTACTGCGCAACGAATTTGAGCACTGTCGTCGCCAGCATCGGGAGGCCACGCTGCTGATCATTGATATCGACCATTTCAAAAGTATTAATGACACCTGGGGTCATGACGTTGGCGATGAAGCTATTCTGGCGCTAACCCAACAGCTGAGAATGACCCTGCGTGGGAGCGATGTGATCGGGCGTTTTGGCGGTGATGAATTTGCGGTGATTATGTGCGGTACGCCAGCCGAGAGCGCCATCGCGGCGATGTCACGGATTCATGAGGGGCTACGTGGGTTACGTCTGGCCTGCGCGCCGCAGGTCATTTTACATATCAGCGTGGGCGTTGCGCCGTTAACGCCGCAGTTCAGTCACTATCGGGAATGGTTGAAATCGGCCGATCTGGCGCTCTACAAAGCAAAGAATGCCGGACGTAACCGCACCGAAGTGGCGGCCTGACGTCCGGTTGTTCACTCAGGATTTACTGAGTTTGTCTGACTTCTCCATACACTTCGCCATTGCTTCAATCACCGCCGCACGAAATCCTCGCTCTTCCAGTACGCGGACCGCTTCAATCGTCGTGCCGCCAGGCGAACAAACCATATCTTTCAGTACGCCAGGATGCTCGCCCGTTTCCAGTACCATCTTCGCGGAACCCATGACCGCCTGAGCGGCAAATTTGTAAGCCTGTGCGCGCGGCATACCGCCCAATACTGCGGCATCTGCCATCGCTTCGATAAACATGAAGACATACGCCGGGGCGGAGCCGCTGACGCCAACCACAGGATGAATCATCGACTCGGCAATCACTTCGGCTTCGCCAAAGCAGCGGAAAATATTCAGCACATCCGCGGTGTCTTCCGGGGTAACCAGCGCGTTTGGTGTCACTGAGGTCATCCCGGCATTAACCAGCGACGGCGTGTTCGGCATTGCGCGTACGATTTTCCGGTCGTGTCCCAGCGCGCGGGCGAGTTGATCGAGGGTCACGCCTGCTGCAATAGAGACCACCAGCGACTCTTTGTTGAGGCTGGAGGTTATCTCGCTGAGCACTTTGATCATAATGCCCGGCTTCACGGCGCCGAAAACAATATCCGCCACCTGGGCGACTTCCTGGGCGGACTGCGCGACGTTGATCCCATACTGATCGTGCAACGCGGCAACTTTATCGGGGGAAGGGGTGTAGACCCAGATCTGGCCTGGAAGCACCTGACCGCTGGCAATCAGGCCGCCGAGGATTGCTTTCCCCATATTACCGCAGCCGATAAAACCGATTTTCTTCTCCATCTCGTCACTCCCTATGGGTGATAGTTGTTGTTTTGTTTGATAAAGCCTAGCTTAGCGCGGATTGAAAGACGCATGAAGGGTAAACAGCACTTTGCCGCAGCGCAAAAGCACGAGACAATAGCCGATTGCACAAGAGACGGGAGCCAGTATGACCATATGGGTGGATGCGGATGCGTGTCCGAACGTAATTAAAGAGATCCTCTATCGTGCCGCCGGGCGCATGCAAATGTCGCTGATTCTGGTAGCGAACCAGAGCCTGCGCGTGCCGCCGTCGCCGTATATCCGTACGCTGCGTGTACCTGCGGGTTTTGACGTGGCGGATAACGAGATTGTGCGCCAGTGTGCGGCGGGCGATCTGGTCATCACGGCCGATATCCCGTTGGCCGCCGAGGTGCTGGCGAAAGGCGCGTCGGCGCTTAATCCGCGCGGTGAGCGCTATACCGAATCGACCATTCGCGAACGTCTGACAATGCGCGATTTTATGGATACATTGCGCGCCAGCGGGATCCAGACGGGCGGTCCGGATAGCCTCTCTGCCCGCGATCGTCAGCATTTTGCAGCGGAACTGGAAAAGTGGTGGCTGGAAGTTCAGCGCAGAAACGCGTGAATGTAATTTATTTTTTACACTTTCCTCGGCGCTATTTCTTGATATAGTAGGGCGTACATTGATATTTTCACTTTTAGTGGAATAAATACTTTACACTTAACGCTGTACTAGTTTGATGGTATGATTATTCCTTTAATGACATCTGATCCTGCCGCTTTGCGGCCTTCTGGGGAACGCCCACTATGACGCAACCGCTTTATCTTGTTGGCCCACGCGGCTGTGGAAAGACAACGGTTGGCATGGCGCTGGCTACGGCAATTGGTTGTCGGTTTGTCGATACCGATCAATGGCTGCAGTCGCAGGTACAAATGACCGTCGCGGAAATCGTCGAGCGTGAAGGCTGGCCGGGTTTTCGCGCCAGAGAAACGGCTGCACTGGCGGCGGTGACTGCACCGTCAACGGTCATCGCGACCGGTGGAGGAATCATTCTCACTGATTATAACCGTCACTTTATGCGTGATAACGGCATCGTCATTTATTTAAGCGCGCCGGTTTCCACGTTGGTTCATCGTCTTGAGGCCTCGCCTGAAGAGGAGTTGCGCCCCACGCTGACCGGTAAACCCCTGAGCGAAGAGGTGCGGGAGGTGCTGCAACAGCGGGATATTTTGTATCGCGAAGCGGCCCATTTCATCATTGATGCGGCGAATTCACCTGACCAGGTGATTTCTGAAATTCAGCGCAGGCTGGCGCAGCGCGCGCGCTGCAGGCAAGGCGGGGTCTATACTTAAACTTCATTCGACAGAAGGAAGCACTATGCCAACCAAACCGCCATATCCACGCGAAGCGTATATTGTCACCATTGAGAAAGGGACGCCGGGACAGACGGTCACCTGGTACCAGTTACGTGCCGATCACCCTAAACCGGATTCGTTAATCAGCGAGCATCCCAGCGCGCAGGAAGCGATGGATGCGAAAGCCCGTTACGAAGATCCTGATAAAACCTGACGACTGAACGGCTCGGAATGGAATCTGAGCGAGTGTAAACCCAACCTGCATCACATTTTTCGCCGATGAATCGTTGTACCTGAAAACTAACATCAAACAATAACAACCTATTACTGGAATGATCTGGAATCTTTACACAGCGATTTGCGCTGCGCCTGCTACGCTTTTTTGCATTTGCAAAAGGTAAGTGTCGGCAGTGGTGCAGCGCATTTGCCCGGGAATAAACGACGAAGTAAAAAAGAAGGTGGAAAAAATGAGTGCGTCGTTGGCTATCCTCACAATCGGTGTTGTACCCATGAGTGAAGTCTTACCGCTTCTGACTGAGTACATCGACGAACAAAATATCACCCATCACAGCTTGCTCGGAAAAATGAGTCGTGATGACGTTCTGGCGGAATATGCGCTGGAATCCGACGAAGACCCGCTGTTAACCCTGCTTAACGATAATGAACTGGCTTATGTTTCGCGGCAGAAAGTAGAACGCGATCTGCAAAGCGTCATCGAAGTGCTGGATAACCAGGGCTACGACGTCATTTTACTGATGAGCACCGTGTCGATTGCCAGCATGACCGCCCGTAACAGCATTCTGCTTGAGCCGCTGCGTATTATTCCACCGCTGGTGGCCTCAATTGTCGATGGCCATCAGGTGGGGGTGATTGTGCCGGTTGAAGATCTGATGGCCGA
>NZ_JBFWLF010000031.1:0-24128 GCF_050252275.1 Citrobacter sp.
TCATCAGGTCTGCAACCCATTCCCGTTTGTGTTTATGACTGCGGCGTGTCCGACACAATATGCGTTACGTCATCCAGATGACCGAGTCGGGATTCTCCGGAACGATTGAATTTGCTTTTGTCGATCAGCAATAACGACTGTGACGCGCGTTTCAGCAGGACTGATTTGAAATCCGCGTTGAAGGTGCTGGAATCCCACAGTGCGCCGTGGCGGTCGATCCCTTCGCAGGAAAAAATGAACAGATCGATATCAAGAAATTTGAGTTGTGAAATGAGTGCGGGGTTGACGTAGCAGCCGTGTTTGCGCTCCAGCCTGCCACCAGAACTGATGAGCTGAAGTTGTTGGCGTTTGCCGAGCTCCTGACAAATCGGCTGGCTGTTGGTGAAAACCTGTATATTGATATCCGGTAGTTGCCGCGCCAGATACCAGCAGGTGGAGCTGGCATCCAGCGCAATCACCATCCCTTCTTCAATCCAGCTCAGCGCCTTTCGGGCAATATCGGCTTTGTGCGCGTAATGGCTCTTCAGCCGTATATGGAAGGGATCGCCACTGTCCGGGTTTTCCCGCGCGATCCCTTTAACGCGCCCGTGGTTGCGCAGAACCTTCCCTTGTTCCTGTAGTTCACTGAGATCGCGGCGGATCGTCTCTTTACTGACGTTGAGCTGAACGGCCAGTGCTTCGGTGGTCAGGCTTTTATGCTGACTGAGCAGATCCACAATCGTCTGCTGGCGTGCCGCTTTCATCTCTTCTCACCTCTCAATCAAATGCCCTGACCGCGATTGAGATTACGGGGTTACCCCTTTTTTTAAAAGAATATTCCCGTACTTTGCGCACTCGCCGGTGATGACAATGGCAAAGGCCTTTTGTGCACGGGCGTAGAAGGCGAAACGATCGATTCGCGCGATCTCCGGGCATGGCGCCTGTAGGGAAAGCGCTTCGCGATAGCGCGTTTCAACGTGCGGGTCGAGGGTATCGCCCTCGACGGCAGCCATCATCACCAGCGGTGGTGCATAGCTGTCGAGTTCAAACAGCGGGATCACGGCTCGCAGTAAGTCGCTGACGCTGAGACCATCCGCACGGATCACCTGCGGTCCCATGCTGTGCGCCGGGAAGTGCGCGTCTGAGAAAATAATCTCATCGCCGTGTCCCATTTGCGCCAGTACTTTAAGTAACTCCGGCGAAATGAGGGGAGAAATCGTTTTAAGCATGCGAGATTCCTTTACAGTTTTTCGGGATAGAAATAACGGTACTGGTAGCGCACTTGTTCTCTGGCCTGTTGTGGACTGGAAAACGCACCGATACCGTACCAGCCGTACATCGCCGCGCCGGCAACGGTGGTTTCAGCGTCATCCAGCACTTTGATGGGGATCTCCAGGGTGTTGGCCTTAATCTGATTCCATAGCGTATTGCGACTCCCACCGCCGACCAGCAGCAGTTCTGTGGCGTTGAACTGGCCAATTTTTTCCAGCGTATGCAGGTTATGTCGCAACTGGTCCGTTAATCCTTCCAGCGCCGCGCGATAGAAATGACCGCGGGTGGTATTCAGGGTGACGCCACGCCAGCCTGCATCCGCAGAGGAGAGCAGCTCGCACTGCATCCGCACGCCATCGGCCCCGGCGGGAACCGCTTGCGCTTCCGCAATCAAGGTTTGCCACGGGGTTTTGGGTGTCCACAGCAGCTTGCGCACCCATTCAAGGATGCCGGAGGCAAGCCATTGCATCCCCGGATTGTAAAGCCCCGGCTGGCTGTCCAGTTCACAGGTTGAACCGGCATGACTGCTCAGTAACGCTGTATTGACTCTGGCGCTACGCACCATAAGGATTTCCCACGTGCCGGAAGAGAGAACTGGCTCATCTTGCCCCGCACCAGCGCCAAACAGCGCGAACTGGGTATCGTGTCCGGCAGAGATCACGGGAATTCCCGGTGGGAGACCGAGCATCGTTGCCATTGCGGGCCGCAACGATCCTACCAGTTCACCGGCTTCCACGAGTCGCGGGAAGAGCCGTCTTGGCAACCCTGCGGCCTGCAAGATATCGGCGCTGAAATCCCGCTGCTGAATATCCAGCATTTGGCTGGTGCCCGCCATGGTGATGTCAGTAGTGAATTCGCCGGTCAGGCGATGAGTAATGAGTGAGGAGATAAACAGCCAGGCGTGGGCTTGATCCAGCCGTTGCGGGTGATTTTCTTTAAGCCAAATCAGCTTATATAAGGTGTTGAAGCTGAATGCGCCGACGCCGGAAAGCGTCTGCAACTGACGCGGCGGCATAAAGCGGCTGATATTTTCCATTATCGCGGCAGTGCGCGGGCATTTCCAACTGATGATTGGGTAGAGCAATTCGCCGTTTTCATCGACCAGCGCGCCGTCAACGCCAAAGGTGGTGACGGTGATAGCGCGGATTCGAAAGGCCGAAAGTTCTGTCGACAGTGTCCGGCAGCACTGTGCGAAACGTTGCAGGATGGCGTCCAGCGACCACTGATGCCAGGCGGTGTTTTCCGTGGCTACCTCGCTGGCATTAGCAACCGCCGCACGAGCAACGATGTGTCCCTGACGATCTACGGCAATGGCCCGCACGTTGGTCGCGCCACAGTCGAGAACCAGGATGATTTCATTTTTCATAATGACTCCCGTTGCCGGATGGTGCTGTGCTTATCCGGTCCACGAGTCATTCCCCGTAGACCAGATAAGATGTGCCAGCGTCGCCATCAGGCAGTTGCGCGATCCTTAACGTTTATACAGTGGCCCGTAGTTCTGACAGGCGCGGTAGTCCTGGCCTTCTGTATCCATCCCGTGTGCGGCCCAGGCGGAAGGGCGGTAAATTTTCGCCTCTTCCACATTGTGCATGCAGACTGGAATGCGCAGCATCGCGGCGAGGGTGATGAAGTCTGCGCCGACGTGGCCGACGGTCAGCACGCCGTGGTTTGCCCCCCAGTTCGCCATCACGGAATAGACGTCGGAGAACGGTCCTTTGCCGGTAAGACGTGGCGCAAACCAGGTGGTAGGCCAACTGGAGTCGGTGCGTTTGTCGAGGGTGTCATGGACCTCTTTTGGTAGCTCGACGCTCCAGCCTTCCGCAATTTGCAGCACTGGTCCCAGGCCGTTGATGATGTTCACGCGGGTCATAGTGAACGGCACTCCGCCTTCGGTCAGGAAGCGTGATGAATAACCGCCGCCGCGAAAATATTCATGGATTGCCGGACACCACTCGGTTGCCGCGAGGCAGGCGTCAGCCTCCTGCTGCGAGATCTCCCAGTGTGGTTTCATCGTCGGTTTTCCTTCGCTGTCACGCTGTTTACAGGTGCCATCCAGCGCGGCGGAACCGGAGTTAATCAGATGGATAATGCCGTGTTCTGCCCGTCCGGTCAGCGGCTGACCGGTCACGCGTTCAACCGCTTCTGGCGACCAGTAGGTACGCACATCGGCAAAGACCTGCGCGGTGCCGGTCAACTGATGTCCCAGCAGCATGGTCACGCCGTTCAGGCTGTCGTTTTCGGTGGCGACAACAAACGGTTCGCGCACACCGTTCCAGTCAAAAGAACTGTTCAGTAGCGCTTCGGCGGTATCACCGTTGGGATATTGATCGGTCCAGTGGCGCTGTCCCTGGAAGCCTGCGGCAATCGCGTTATAACCGAGTGACTCCTCCACGCGTCCCATCTCCGCGAGCTTAGGATTTCCTTGCATCATGTCGCGAATGCACATCGCCATCAGCAGGCTTTCCCGCAGGATGGCCCGGCTCTGTTCGGCGTTGCGTTGATATTGCTTCGCGTTTTTATCTTCACCGTAGCGGAAGTGTTTATCCGCCCACGCCAACGCCATTTCCAGCTCGGCTTCGTCATAGATTTTTTGATCGATGCGGCGGCGCAGTTCGGTCATATCGACGGACTGGACCTTCATCCCCAGCCAGGACTCAAAGAAATGATGATCGACGATGGAACCGGCGATCCCCATCGACACCCCGCCCAGCGAGAGGTAGCTTTTTCCCTTCATGCTGGCGACGGCGAGCCCTGCCCGGGCGAATCGCAGCAGTTTTTCCTCAACGTCGGCAGGGATCGATGTATCTCCGGCATCCTGTACATCCTGGCCGTAGATAGAGAACGCAGGGATCCCTTTTTGGCTATGCGCTGCCAGCGCGGCAGCCAGGTAGACCGCGCCCGGACGTTCGGTACCGTTAAAGCCCCAGATGGCTTTCGGGCGCAGGGGATCCATATCGATGGTTTCACTACCGTAGCACCAGCACGGTGTTACGGTGATTGTCAGGCCGACGTTTTGACTGCTGAACTTTTCCTCACAGGCGGCAGATTCTGCCATTCCGGCAATACAGGTGTCGGCAATAACGCAGTCAACCGGGGTGCCACAGGCGTAGCGCAGTTTTTCTGTCAGCAGGGCGGCAGTGGCCTTTGCCATATTCATCGTCTGTGCTTCCAGAGATTCACGAACGCCCATTCGGCGTCCATCAATAACCGGACGAATACCAATTTTCGGCAGGCTGATCTTCTTCATTCGGGGTTCCTCATTTCACGTATAGGCGTGCTGCTCAGGTGGATGACAGGGCATCACCGCAACAGTCGGCTGAAACAGGTAAATTTGCTAACTCGAGTTAGCTTAGGTATTGGCGTGTTTTTTACACAACTTTTTTCTGATGGGATTGTGAGGGGCTTCACGAGAAGTGGTTAAAATTCGATCTGCATCAAATAATTAAATGACAGTCAAATTTAGTAAAATATTTAAAATCAGATGGTTATAAATAAATGTCTGTGCGGTATCACAGTTTTAACCCAAATGATTTGGCTATTTTTGGTGGCTAAAATAGCTTTAAAGGGCAATTCGCTAACTCGAGTTAGCAATATCTGGCAACATATCGACGTGACGTAAACGTGTTTTCAGGAAGTATTCACATTCATGGTGACGCTCGCTCCCTGAGAATGCACTTCGCCTGATTCACTGCCTGCAGTTTCTGATTATTGAGGAAAGCAGCAATGTCCGAAACATTTTTACAGATGAATCATATTACCAAACGCTTTCCCGGCGTATTAGCGTTGAGTAATGTGAACTTTACTCTTCGCAAGGGCGAAGTGCATGCGCTATTAGGCGAGAATGGTGCAGGCAAATCCACGCTGATGAAAATTTTGTCCGGTGTTTATCAACCGGATGAAGGGGATATTATATTTGAGGGGAAGCCTGTGTCATTCAGCGATCCGCTCAGCGCTCAGAATGCCGGGATTACCATTATTCATCAGGAATTTAATCTTTTTCCGGAATTAACCGTGGAAGAGAATATCTTTATCGGCAGAGAGTTTTGTAAAAATAACCGTTGGCGGCTGGATGAAAAACAGCAGCGACAGGCGGCAACCGAGATTTTGCAGAAATTAAACCTGAATATTTCGCCAGAAACGTTGGTGTCAGACCTGACCGTGGCGCAACAGCAGATGGTGGAGATCGCGAAAGCGATATCCGTCAATGCCAAAATCCTGATTATGGACGAACCCACCGCGGCGCTGACGGAAACAGAAATAGAAAGCTTATTCCAGGTGACCCGTCTGCTTAAAGCGCAAGGGACCGGTATTGTCTACATCTCGCATCGCCTGGAAGAGTTAGCGCTGATTGCCGATCGGGCGACGGTTATGCGCGACGGTCAATACATTGATACCGTTGATTATGAAACCGTGAAGATCAGTGAGCTGATTGCGATGATGGTCGGGCGCGAACTGGGGAATATCTATCCTCGCCGGGAAGCGCGGACGCATCAGGAAGCGGTGCTGGAGGTTAACGGCCTCACGCGCAAAGGCGTACTCAATAACATCGACTTTACGTTGAACCGGGGCGAGATACTGGGTTTTGCCGGGTTGATGGGCGCCGGGCGTACGGAGCTGGCGCGCGCCATTTTTGGCGCCGACCCCATCGACAGTGGAACCATTAAGTTGAACGGTAAGGCCATTGTGATAAAGGGGATTTCTGACGCCATTGCGCAAGGCATTAGCTATTTAACCGAAGACCGTAAAAAAGAGGGACTGGCGCTTAATCTGTCCGTTGAGCGCAATATTATGTTGGGAAATTACCCTGAATATGCCGACCGTTTTGGTCACGTTGATTCGAAACGCTGCCAGCAAACGAGTGAAGAGCAGGTCAGGGCGCTCAGAATCAAAACGCCACACCTTGAACAGGCGGCCCTGAATTTGAGTGGGGGAAATCAGCAAAAAATTATTATTGCCCGTTGGGTGTGCAAAGATACCGATATTCTTATTTTTGATGAACCTACCCGTGGAATTGATGTCGGCGCTAAGCTGGAAATCTATGAATTAATGAATCGCCTCGTGGCAAAAGGGAAATCGATCATTATGATTTCTTCGGAATTACCGGAGGTGCTGGGTATGTGCGATCGTATCTTAGTCATGCGCAGTGGTCGTATTACCGGTGAATTAACTGCTGATAACGCCACACAAGAAAAAATCATGCAATATGCGACGTTAGAGGATTAAATCATGACCATCTCTGTAACCTCTTCAGACAGCAATAATAAGAAAATAAAAATTAATAAAGAACTTTTAATGCGCCTTGCACCGCTGTTTAGTTTGATTATCCTGGTTGTCTTTTTCAGTTTCAGTTCGCCGTTTTTCTTTAATACCGAAAATATTATGACAATTGCGCTGCAAACGTCGGTTATCGGCATTATGGCCATTGGCGTAACGTTTGTGATTATCACCGCAGGGATCGACCTCTCTTTAGGATCGGTGGTGGCGTTTTCCGGCGTTGCGGTCGGCATCTGCGCGACGCTCGGATTGCCGTTGCCGGTCTGTATTTTGGCAGGCGTGCTGGCCGGAGGGTTGTGTGGCTACGTGAATGGTCTGCTGGTGACCAAAATGACGATTCCCCCGTTCATCGCCACGCTGGGTCTGATGATGTCCGTTCGGGGAATGAACATGGTGATGACGGATGGGCGCGCTATCTATTTCGCCGATTATCCCACCTTCAAATTGCTGGCGCAGGGGCGTTTATTCGATGTGCTGCCGTATCCCGTTTTCTATCTGGTGATTGTGGCGCTGGTCGCCGGCTACATCCTCAAGAAAACGGTAATTGGTCGCTATGTCTATGCCGTGGGCAGTAATGAAGTGGCGGCGCACCTTTCCGGGATCAACGTTCAGCGCGTCAAAATCTTTGTCTATGCCTTCTGCGGCCTGCTGACCGGCATTGCCGGGGTGATTCTGGCCTCGCGTCTAAACTCCGGTCAGCCAACGGTCGGCGTCGGTTATGAACTGGAAGCCATTGCCGCAGTCGTGATCGGCGGCACCAGTCTGATGGGCGGAATTGGCACTATCGGCGGCACCATCATCGGTGCATTCATTATGAGCGTATTGAAAAACGGCCTGAACCTGATGGGGGTCTCTCAGTTCTGGCAAATGGTTGCGATGGGCATTGTGGTCGTCGCCGCTGTCTACCTCGATACGTTACGCAAAAAGATTCGTTGATTTACGCTCCCGGCAGTCACGGGGAACACTGACCCTGACGTTAAGGGTGACACACTCACAACGGAGTACAACAATGAAAACCAGGCATTTTGTCTATGCGTTATCCCTGCTGGCGTGCATCACTTCCAGTGCGCTAGCGAAAGATTTGAACCTTCCGGTCATCAGTAAAGGCTTCCAGCATGAATTCTGGCAAACCGTGAAAATGGGGACGGAAGCAGCAGCGAAAGAGTTGGGCGATAAAACCAGCTATGTCGGACCTGCGGACGAAACTCAGATTGCGGAACAAATTCAGCTGGTTGAAAACGCCATGGCGCAAAAGCCGAACGGTCTGCTGCTGGCGGCGCTGGATGCCAATGCGCTTGCTCCTCTGGTGGAAACGGCGAATTCGCGTGGTATTAAGGTTGTCACCTTTGACTCCGGCGTAAACTCGGATATTCCGGTTAGCTTCGTGGCGACCAATAACCGCAAAGCTGGCGCTGAAGCGGCGGACGCGCTGGCGGCGCAAGTGAATAATAAAGGTAAAGTCGGCATTATCGCTCATGTCGCCGGGACGTCGTCAGCGATTGAACGCTCGGAAGGGTTCATTGCCCGCATGAAGGAAAAGTATCCGGATATCAAGGTGCTGCCCGTGCAGTACAGTGATGGCGATCCACAAAAAGCGATGGATAAGACCATTGATATGATTCAGGCCAACCCCGATCTGGCCGGGATTTATGGCACCAATGAAGGCTCAACGCTGGGCGTCGCCAACGCTATCGACAGCCAGAATCTGAAAGGGAAAGTGAAAGTCATTGGTTTTGACAGTACCGAAGCGATTATTCACTTCCTGAACACCGGGGTGATCCAGGGCTTTGTCGTCCAGGATGCTTATCAGATTGGTTACCAGGGGATTAAAACCCTGAATGCGGCACTGTCCGGGCAAACGGTCGCGAAAGAGATCGATATCCCGGTGAAATTTGTGAGCGCCCAGAACATCAATACGCCGGAAATAGACAAGTTGTTACATCCTTTCGGTAAGAAATAAACCGGCAGGGGGCGGTATCTTCGCCCCCGCTTACCAGGTGAGATCAACGGCGTGCGCTTAACCGACTGATGCGGTAAGACAAAAGTGTAAAATGCTTTTATGATTGTCAATTGACGCTTGGACGGTGACTGGGGCACATACATGGCTAAAACAGTAGAACAGATAGCCAGCGACCTGAATTTATCGGTGACAACCGTGAGACTGGTGCTAAACGGAAAAGCTGAACAGTATCGTATCAGCCTCAAAACGCAAACGCGTATTAATGAATATGTTGAGCGATATGGTTATGTGATTAACCATTCCGCCCGCAGCCTGAAGCTGAATAAAACGGATACGCTTGGCCTGATTGTTCCCAATATTTCTAACGTCTTCTTTGCCACATTGGCAGAGAAACTCGAGCAGCGCTGCCGCCGATCCGGTTATCAGCTGATGATTAGCTGTACTTATGATGATGTCGATTACGAAAACAAAATCACCAAGGCTTTAATTGCCCGTAATGTGGACGGTCTTTTTATTGTCCCGTCAACGTTAGAAAACCAGCAGCATCATTTACGTCAGGTGAGAAAACCGATGGTATTGCTGGACCGTGATTTTAAATATACGGATAACGCGCTGGTGGAAAGTCACAATATTTCAGGCGGTGAACATTTAACCCAAAGTTTGCTGGATGCTGAAAAGTTACCGGTCTGGTTTCTGGTGGGCGATACCGGTTTGCCCAGTATCAGCGACCGTCTGACGGGTTACCTGAATGCGCTCAGTAAAAAAGGGATTCATCATCGTGACTGGGTGCGCGAAGGGCCGGTGAACACCCCGGAAGGGGGATACCAGATCATGCAGGCTTTGATCGACGAAGCAGGATGTCCGCAGGCGTTTATCGCCTCGTCATTACCGGTGCTGGAAGGGGCAGTAAGAGCCATTCGTGACCGTTTTGGCGTTATTCCGCCCGAGATCAATATCGGTACGTTTGACGAACACCCGATGCTGGGATTCTTGTCCAATAACGTGTGGTCAATGCAGCAGGATGAGAACGCCTGGGCGGAAAAAGCGTTCACAATGATGCTCAACGCCATCGAAGATCGCCCTGTTCATGAGACGGTAAAAGTTGAAATGAAATTAATTAAGCGCTTAAGACAAAAATAATACGCGCGACAAAAAGAGTGTTATCAGTCATTGAACCGAGTACCCCGGAGAACTGAGATGGAAAGAACTCGTTTATCTCGAGAAATTATTGAAACCTGTCTTGAAATGACGCGCCTGGGATTAAACCAGGGGACGGCGGGAAATGTGAGCGCGCGTTATCAGGACGGTATGTTGATTACCCCGAGCGGCATTCCTTATGAACGAATGACCGAACAGATGATTGTCTACGTGGATAACGACGGCAAATACGAAGAGGGGAAATTACCGTCCAGCGAATGGCGCTTTCATCTGGCGGCTTATCAGACTCGCCCGGAAGCGAATGCTGTTGTGCATAACCACGCCATTCATTGTACCGCAGTGTCTATTCTCAACCGGCCGATCCCGGCCATCCACTATATGATTGCGGCGGCGGGAGGGAATTCCATTCCCTGCGCGCCCTACGCCACTTTTGGCACTCGCGAACTCTCAGAACATGTGGTCGTGGCGCTGAAAAATCGCAAAGCCACGCTGCTGCAACACCACGGTTTAATTGCCTGCGAGGAGAACCTGCAAAAGGCACTGTGGCTGGCGCACGAGGTGGAAGTGCTGGCGCAACTCTATATGAAGACGCTGGCGGTGAGGGATCCGGTGCCGGTGTTATCCGATGAAGAAATCGCCGTAGTGCTCGAGAAGTTTAAAACCTACGGATTACGTATCGAAGAATAAGCGGCGCAGAGTCATCGTGGTTTGTGTGCCGGGTCGGACGGTCTGCGCCATCCGGCCCACAATGCTACCGTGCCAGACGCAACTGTTGCAGGTTTCCGTCAAGCTGCAAATCGGTTTGCAACCGTGCGATATCACGGCATAAGAATGCCATCTCCCGGTGAGCCTCCAGCTTCTTGCGCCATTTTTCCGGCACTTCATCCAGATGTGCGTAGAGACCTTCCAGTGTCTGAAACTGCACCAACAGTTGGGTGGCGCTTTTCGGGCCAATACCGGCGACGCCGGGTACTTTTGAACTGCTGATCCCCGCCAGTCCCCAGTAATCCGGCAACTGCTGCGGTTGAACGCCAAACTCTTTTTCAATGAACGGCGCATCCAGCCAGCGTTTCTGAAAGTAATCGCGAATGCGTAACGTCGGAGAGAGCAACTGGCAATAGCCTTTGTCAGTCGACACGATAGTCGCCTGGTGGCCCGCTTGTGTGACTTTTACCGCCAGGGTTGCCGCCAAATCATCGGCTTCATTGCCGCTCGACACCCAACACGCGACGCCACGCTGTTCAAAGGCCGTGCGCAGGGCGGGCATTTCATTGTGCAGTTCATCCGGCATCGGTGGACGACCGGCTTTGTAGTCCGGAAGACGCTGGTGACGCCATCCACTGTTACGCGCTTCATCATCAAACACCGCCACGGCGTGGGTGGGCTGGCTGTGGACAATCAGCTGGTCAAGCGCGTGCAGACAGGTCTCCACACAGGGCGAACCCTGAACGGCGTGGATCCGGCGAATTAAATTGAGTGCGTCGACGATGAGCAGATGGACAGCCACGGTGTTCTCCCTTACCAGTCAGCGTGTAGGGTAACATTCAGGACGGAAGCAGGCTATTGCAGGAGGCTAAAACGGGAAGAGGCCTCGCAAAATGAGGCCTCTGAGTGCACGATTAATCGCAGGTGACAATCTTCATGGCCAGGCCGCCGCGAGAGGTTTCGCGGTACTTGGCGTTCATGTCTTTACCGGTTTCGTACATGGTTTCGATGACTTTATCGAGACAAACGCGAGGTTCGCTGGTACGGCGCAGGGCCATACGTGCTGCGTTGACCGCCTTGACGGATGCAATGGCGTTACGCTCAATGCACGGTACCTGAACCTGTCCTGCAACTGGATCGCAGGTCAGACCGAGGTTGTGTTCCATACCGATTTCCGCAGCAATACACACCTGCATCGGACTGCCGCCCAGCAGTTCTGCCAGACCGGCCGCCGCCATCGAACAGGCCACACCGACTTCGCCCTGACAGCCCACTTCCGCGCCGGAAATGGAGGCATTCATCTTGTACAGTGAGCCAATCGCACTGGCGACCAGCATGTAGCGAGCCAGCGAGTTAGCGTTCACTTCGCGGATGAATTTGTCGTAGTAGGCGAGCACGGCTGGCACGATACCACAGGCACCGTTCGTCGGTGCAGTAACCACGCGTCCGCCAGCGGCGTTCTCTTCGTTTACCGCCAGAGCAAACATGTTGATCCAGTCAACGACCGCCATCGGATCGGTCGTGGTTTTGTCGCTGCTCACCAGCATACGACGCAGCGCTGCCGCACGGCGGGGAACGCGCAGTTTTCCAGGCAGAACGCCCTCGGTGGTGATGCCGCGCTCAATGCCGCTGCGCATTACCTCCCAGACGTTAGCAAAATGCTGTTCCAGCTCTTCTTTGCTGTGTAATGCCAGTTCGTTTTGCATCATCAGACCGGAAAGGGAAAGTCCGGTTTCCTGACAGTGTTTTTGCAAATCGGCTGCCGATTTGTACGGATACGGTACGTTGACCGGCGCACTGTTCGGTAAACCGAAATGTTCTTCATCAACGATGAAACCACCGCCAATGGAGTAATAAGTCTGGCTGTAGAGGACGTTATCGCCCGCCAGCGCGGTAATGCGCATCCCGTTCTCGTGCAGAGACAGGTTATCGGCATGGAAATTCATGCACTTATCAACCGGGAATTCAACTTCATGCTGACCATTCGCCAGCAGCAGTCGCCCGTGGGTGTTCACATCCTGGATGAAGCCCGGGATGGCGTCGATGTCGACGGTATCCGGCAGATTTCCCGCCAGACCCATGATAATCGCGATATCGGTGTGGTGGCCTTTACCCGTCAGCGACAGGGAGCCATACACATCCACCACCACGCGGGTGACATCCGTCAGAATATGGCGGGCAATCAGATCATCCGTGAATTGTTTGCCAGCTTTCATTGGTCCAACGGTGTGTGAACTGGAAGGGCCAATGCCGATTTTGAAAATATCGAATACGCTAATCATAGGGCATCCATTGCGGTTATATCAGGGAGGAAGCGCCGCCCGAAAGCGGCGCTAAACAACTTAGCTGAACAGGGAGTAGAAAATCGCGGAGATAGCAATCAGACCCATCACGACAACAAACCCGTTGCTGATGTGACCGCTGTATTTACGCATTGCCGGTACTTTCTGGATTGCGTACATCGGCATCAGGAACAGGATCATCGCGATGATTGGACCACCCAGGGTTTCAATCATACCGAGGATGCTCGGGTTCAGGGTGGCGACAATCCAGGTCGTTACCAGCATGAACAGCGCAGTGATGCGGTTCAGTTTGTTGATTTCGATAGACTTGCCTTTACCACGCAGAGATTTGATGACCATCCCGTTGAAACCTTCACGCGCGCCCAGGTAGTGGCCGAGGAAGGATTTGGTGATAGCAATCATTGCGATGATCGGTGCCATCCAGGCGATGATCGGCGCATTAAAGTGGTTTGCCAGGTAAGACAGAATCGAGATGTTCTGCTCTTTCGCTGCCGCCAGATCCGCCGGAGTCAGACTCAGTACGCAACTGAAGACGAAGAACATCACCGTCAGCACCATCATGATGTGAGCGAATGCCAGAATCTTCGAGCATTTTTTCTCTGCCGCGTCGCCGTACTCTTCACGCTTCGCTACTGCGAAAGAAGAGATAATCGGAGAGTGGTTGAAAGAGAACACCATCACCGGAATTGCCAGCCACAGGGTCATCCACAAACCGTTGCCGGTCGTAGCCGCAGAATCAAAGGACAGGGTTTCCAGCGCAGCACCGCTCCACTGTGGGATCAGGTACAGTGCCAGCAGCATCAGTGCAGCGACAAACGGGAACACCAGGATGCTCATTGCCTTCACGATCATCTGCTCACCGAAGCGAACGATAGTCATCATCCCGACAATCAGGATCAGCGACAGGATCGCACGCGGTGGCGGGGTGATGGATAACTGGTGAGTCAGGAAGCTCTCAACCGTGTTGGTGATCGCGACACTATAGACCAACAGAATCGGGTAAATCGCGAAGAAGTACAGCAGGGTAATCAGTTTACCCGCGCCGATACCAAAGTGCTCTTCAACTACTTCTGTGATGTCTTCACCCGGATTTTTGCCGGACAGCACAAAGCGAGTCAGACCACGGTGGGCGAAGAAGGTCATCGGGAAGGCGAGGATTGCCATGATGATCAGCGGGATCATCCCACCGACACCTGCGTTGATTGGCAGGAACAATACGCCCGCACCGATAGCCGTGCCATAAAGGCCCAGCATCCACATGGTATCGGTCTTGCGCCATGCGCTTCGTGATTCAGTCGAAGCAATTGTGCTGGTTTGAATGGTTTCCATCTATTTCTCCTGGAGGAAGCTAAAAATCAGGAAAATGTTCCTGACCGTAAAACGAAATTCTTGCAGCGACGATTTTTATAAAATTTTTAACCGTAGTAATTTGCGGGCAGAAAGATACATTTAACTAATGAATCTATCAGTGATCGCGATCTCAAATGCAATAATCCACTTCTAATGTGGATATTTTTGGATCATTGGTCTGTTAAAAAAACATCACAGCGAATTTACGCGTGCGAAGGCTAGCATTAACAACATATTGACAGAAAGGATTGCCAGACAGATGCGGAGGTTACGTTGTAAAAAGCGATCTTTATAGTGGTTTGTGGTGACTAATTTAAATTCTGGATGATAAAGCGCGGTTGCATTAGCGAGGTAATCGTTTGCGTAGCGATATTTTTTGTATGATGTATTAGCAGGCTTAATAAAGTGAACGTGTTATCTCATTGGTAATTATAGAAAAACCGGAAGGGCTATTCGCCGCTCCCGGTCCATGAAACGCTTTTCGCGTCAGGCGCAAATTTCGTAGCAGGGGATATAGGCGGTGCCTGGCAGCTTCATACGGTGCTGCGCAACAAAACCTTGCAGGAGATCGTCCATGCGACGCATCATTTCACTGTCGCCGTGGATTTTGTATGGCCCAAACTCTTCAATGGCGCGGATACCCACTTCCTTAACGTTACCCGCTACAATGCCGGAGAAGGCGCGACGCAGGTCTGCCGCCAGTACCTCAACCGGTTGGTCAGGGTACAGCTTCAGGTTGGCCATGTTCTCGTGGGACGGTTCGAACGGCATTTGCAGATCCGGCGTGATACGAATCGACCAGTTGAAGCTGTAGGCATCACCGGTATCACGACGGTTCTCTTTCACCAGCGGCATCGCTTTTTTCATCAGGCGCGCCACTTCTGCTGCGTCATCAATGATAATGCGGTAATGCGTGCGCGCGGCTTCTCCCAGCGTATGCACGATAAACTCATCCAGCACGCGGAAGTAATCAGCGCTCTCTTTCGGGCCGGTGAGGATGAGCGGTAGAACCTGATCTTTGTTCGCCGGATTCATCAGGATCCCCAACAGATACAGTAACTCTTCCGCTGTACCGACACCGCCCGGGAAGATGATAATGCCGTGGGCGATACGCACGAAGGCTTCCAGACGTTTTTCAATGTCCGGCATAATGATCAGTTCGTTAACCAGCGGGTTCGGTGGTTCAGCGGCGATAATCGACGGCTCAGTCATCCCAATAAAACGGCTGTCTTTATAACGCTGTTGCGCATGGCCCACCGCGGCACCTTTCATCGGCGCTTCCATTGCGCCAGGCCCGCAACCGGTACAGATGTTCAGCTCGCGCAAACCTAACTGTGTCCCGACGCGTCGGGCGTACAGGTATTCGTTTTCATTAATCGAGTGGCCGCCCCAGCAGACCACCATGTTTGGCGCTTCGCCCACGTGCAGCGCTCTGGCATTGCGCAAAATAGAGAACACCAGGTTAGTAATGTGCACGGAGCTTTCGAGATCCAGATGCTGGAAACGGCCCGCGTTATGAATCTGCCCGTTAACAAACAGAATATCGCGCAGCACGGCAAACAAGTTCGCCTGCAATGCGCGGATGATACGGCCATCGACGAAGGCATCTTCTGGCGGGTTGATCAGTTCCAGCTTCACGCCGCGTTCGCGACGCAGCACGTTAATGTCGAAACTTTCAAAGCGGGACAGCAGCTCTTTGCTGTTGTCAGTCAGACTGCCGGAGTTTAAAACGGCAAGCGAACAGTTACGAAACAGTTGATACAGGTCGCTGCTGGCCGTGCGTTTAAGCATATCGACTTCCAGCTGCGACAACATGTCCATTGAGCCAAGCGGGCTAATATGTGTAATCAAGTAAACTCCTTATGGGACGCAAAACGTCATTCCCTGTAGAGTACAATAGCCCTGGCTTATGACCTTTCACAACCTTACGCGTGGAATCCGACCCGCAAAATTGTGAAATAATTCACTGTCGAACTAATCTGCCGGTTGCCGGAACGAAGTCGGTGTTGCTCCGCCATGGGTTAATATCCAGACCACCACGGCGCGTATAGCGTGCATAAACGCTCAGTTTTTCCGGCTGACAGAAGCGTAGCAGGTCGTTGAAAATGCGTTCTACGCACTGCTCGTGAAACTCGTTATGATGGCGGAAAGAGATCAGATAACGGAGTAGTTTTTCGCGATCGATCTTGCGTCCGCGATACTGAATTTGTATGGAGCCCCAGTCCGGCTGATGGGTGATCAGACAGTTTGATTTCAACAGATGACTCACCAGCGTCTCTTCTACCACTTTTTCACCGCTGGTGGCGGATTGCAGATAATCGGTAGTGAACTGGTAGTTGTCGATGTCAATGTCCTGATCATCAATGCAGGAGCCGTGAAAATGCGCGACCGGCTGTCCTTCCAGCTCATCGAGACGGTATAGCGCAACGGTCACTTTCCCTTCGGCACAGGCGCGCAAATCGTTTTCCAGCGTGTGTTGTACCGCTTCCCAGGAGTCAAACCGCGTCTGGTTAAAACTGTTCAGATACAGCTTAAAGCTTTTGGATTCAATCAAATTGAGGCTGGTGTAATCCAGTTCCACCTGACCCACCGCCACCTGTGGTAATCCCCTGGCATTCAGCCATGACAGTTCATACAGCGTCCAGATATCGGCACCGTGAAACGGCAGGCTGTCAGCTTTTAGACCCAGCGGGTCGCGATTCAGACTGCGAGGCACGCCCTGTAACAGGCTGGGGTCGTAAATATCCCGGTAATCCGTTGATTTACCGAGCGTCAGGCCATCAAGAGCCTGATGGTTTTCATAAGAAGACATGTTTCACCGTCATAAACCAGATACACTATGCGCCAAGTGTATCCTGGCTTTTATGAAGAGAGAAACCGGTGGACGAACAGACAGCTTTAGCCCTGAAGGATTTTACGGCGCGTTACTGTGACGCATGGCATGCAAAAAACGGCAGTTGGCCGATGAGCGAAGAACTGTATGGCGTGCCTTCTCCCTGCATTATCTCGACTACCCGTGATGCTGTGTACTGGCAACCGCAGCCGTTTGAAGGTGAACAGAATGTAAACGCGGTTGAACGCGCCTTCGATATTGTGGTACAACCTGCGCTTCACGCATTTTATACCACGCAGTTTGCCGGGGATATGCGCGCGCAGTCAGGCAGCGAAACGCTGACGCTGTTGCAAACCTGGAGCGTGGATGATTTCAGACGGGTTCAGGAGAACCTGATTGGTCATCTGGTGACGCAGAAACGTTTGAAACTGTCGCCGACCCTTTTTATTGCCACACTGGACAATGAACTGGAGGTCATTTCGCTCTGCAATCTGTCGGGGGAAGTGATCAAAGAAACGCTGGGAACCCGTAATCGTTCCGTCCTGGCCCCTTCTCTTGCGGATTTCCTTACGCACCTTAATCCTCTTCTATAATCCATTTCACTCATGAATATGTGAGAGATCTCTTACAAGCCCTGTAGGAGATCGCCAGGTAGTAAATGAAGATATCACGAAGTGAAAATGGCTAATAACCTAATAAATCATCGAGTTAATGATTTTATGTCAACTTTCATATGAAATTTTCCTTAAGGCATTGCCTGTAAGCATCTTGTAAGACGGCGTGAAAAAGGCGATTCTATGTACGTCGACAGGGAGTCGCACAACGAAGTGAACATCAGGATGATGACACTTCAGCAGGACACACCAGGACGGTGTTACAGGGAAAGGCTTCAGGATGAAGTGAAGAGGATAACGCGGGAATGCGTTAAAGGACACCTCCAGGAAGGAGAACGAGAGCCGGTCAGGATAGTCGGTGGGTCAGGATGGCCAGGATGCTTCAGGATGAAGTAATCACATCGGGGTGGTGTGAGCAGGATGCAAAATGTTCAGGATGAACAACAGGTCGCAAGACCAGAGGAAAAGTTGTCACGGATGAGCAGGGAGCACAAAAAGTAGCTGGAATGCTGCGAAACGAACCGGGAGCACTGTTTTTACAGTGCTCCCTTTTTTTGCTTCTCATTTTACTGGTGGTATCCTTCGCGCCAGATTTTTCATCATTGAGGTGACTTTCATGACGACTCATGACCGTGTGCGTCAGCAGCTTCATGCACTTGAAGCGTTGCTGCGTGAGCATCAACACTGGCGGATGGATGAACCCGAAGCCCACCTGTTTACCAGCACCCAACCGTTTTGTATGGATACGATGGAACCCATTGAGTGGCTGCAATGGGTCCTTATCCCCCGCATGCATGCGCTACTGGACAGTGCGCAACCGCTGCCCGAGGCGTTTGCCGTCGCACCTTATTACGAAATGGCGCTGACCGCCGATCATCCGCAGCGCGAAATCCTGCTGCAGGCGTTGCAGGCGCTGGATGCGCTTTTTGCGCAAGATAAATCCTGAT
Organism: Citrobacter sp.; assembly: GCF_050252275.1. NCBI lineage: Bacteria > Pseudomonadati > Pseudomonadota > Gammaproteobacteria > Enterobacterales > Enterobacteriaceae > Citrobacter > Citrobacter sp. Next base: position 18,396 of record NZ_JBFWLF010000031.1, read on the forward strand.
GCTGGAAATTCTGTATCAGGATGAATGGCTTGTTGCGGTCAACAAGCCTTCCGGCTGGCTGGTGCACCGCAGCTGGCTGGATCGAGACGAAAAAGTGGTGGTGATGCAGACCGTGCGTGACCAGATTGGTCAGCATGTGTTTACCGCGCATCGCCTCGACAGACCAACATCCGGCGTCCTGCTGATGGGCTTATCCAGTGAAGCCGGACGCCGTCTCGCGCAGCAGTTTGAGCAACACCAGATCCATAAGCGCTATCACGCCATTGTCCGTGGTTGGTTAATGGAAGAGGCGGTACTCGATTATCCGCTGGTGGAGGAACTGGATAAAATCGCCGACAAGTTTGCCCGCGAAAACAAAGACCCACAGCCTGCAGTAACTCATTACCGTGGCCTCGCCACCGTTGAAATGCCCGTGGCAACCGGGCGTTATCCGACGACTCGTTACGGACTGGTGGAACTGGATCCGCAAACGGGACGCAAGCATCAGCTCAGACGTCATCTGGCGCACCTGCGCCATCCGATTATTGGCGACAGCAAGCATGGCGATTTGCGGCAGAACCGCAGCGCGGCGGAACATTTTGGCTGCAGCCGACTGATGCTGCATGCCAGCCAGCTTTCGCTGACTCATCCGTTTACCGGTGAACCGTTGACGATTCATGCCGGGCTGGATACGGTCTGGATGCAGGCGCTATCACAGTTTGGCTGGCAGGGACTTCTCCCTGATAATGAAAGGGTTGAGTTAAGTGAGCCAGCAGGTCAGGATGAACGCATACGTTCTTCATTCAGGGAGTAATTAAGCATGGCGGAAATCGGGATTTTTGTCGGGACAATGTACGGTAACGCGCTACTGGTGGCCGAAGAGGCCGAAGCGATCCTGACGGCCCAGGGGCACAATGCGACCGTTTTTGAAGATCCTGAACTGACGGACTGGCAGAAATATCAGGATAAAATCGCGCTGGTGGTCACCTCAACGACCGGGCAGGGCGATTTACCTGACAGCATTGTGCCGTTGTTTCAGGGAATCAAAGACCAACTGGGTTTCCAGCCCAATCTGCGTTACGGCGTGATTGCGTTAGGCGACAGCAGCTACGTCAATTTCTGTAATGGCGGTAAACAGTTTGATGCCCTGTTACAGGAGCAAAGCGCGCAGCGCGTGGGGGAAATGTTGTTGATTGATGCCAGTGAGCACCCGGAGCCCGAAAGCGAATCCAATCCCTGGGTTGAACATTGGGGCACACTCTTATCCTGAGAGTGAACCCTCCCCCTACCGGGAGGGGCTCTCTTATGGTGCCAGACACGGGAACAACCTGATGCTATGCTACCCATACTGAATCGAGTTAGCCTCGGGCAAACGCCCCTAAATACCCTCAACATAGAAGGGTTTTTAGGGGCGTTTTCATAGGGTCAAGCGACCTGTTTCACACTCCTGCCTTTTCCACGTAAGTCCCACGCGATTTCCGTTACAGGTTTTCAATTCCGTGAAGTCGCTTCCATCACCCTGGGCTTTTGCCATAAACATAAGTGATACATCACCTAAATGTTGGGTTCTTGCACGGTGAGCAAGAACCGGGTGCTTTTTATACTTCTCCTGCCAGTTATAAAAAATGCAGTTAGCAAGGCGAACGACCTAATAAAAGCTGCAATAAAAAACACGAAACGTCACCTCTGATCCCCTACCAGTTGTGCTGTTCAGAGTGAGCGTGACTAACGCGAAAATTCAGGAGTGCAACAATGAGTTCATTAAGTCAGGCTGCGAGCGGTGCGGAAAAACGCACCAATGCCCGCTACTGGATAGTGGTGATGTTGTTTATCGTCACCTCCTTCAACTATGGCGACCGCGCCACCTTATCCATTGCCGGTTCGGAGATGGCCAAAGATATTGGTCTGGATCCGGTCGGTATGGGTTACGTTTTCTCTGCGTTCTCATGGGCCTACGTCATCGGGCAGATCCCGGGCGGCTGGCTGCTGGACCGTTTTGGTTCCAAACGCGTTTACTTCTGGTCCATCTTCATCTGGTCCATGTTTACCCTGTTACAGGGCTTCGTCGATATCTTCAGCGGATTCGGCATTATCGTCGCGCTGTTTACCTTGCGCTTCCTCGTCGGTCTGGCGGAAGCGCCGTCCTTCCCCGGCAACAGTCGCATCGTCGCGGCCTGGTTCCCGGCACAGGAGAGGGGAACGGCGGTCGCAATCTTTAACTCTGCGCAGTACTTTGCCACCGTTATTTTTGCCCCAATCATGGGCTGGCTGACGCACGAAGTGGGTTGGTCGCATGTGTTCTTCTTTATGGGCGGCCTTGGGATTGTCATCAGCTTTATCTGGCTGAAAGTGATCCACGAGCCAAACCAGCATCCGGGCGTGAACAAGAAAGAGCTGGAATACATTGCAGAAGGCGGTGCGCTGATCAACATGGATCAGAAAGACACCAAAGCCAAAGTGCCGCTCAGCGTGAAATGGGGACAGGTCAAGCAGTTGCTGGGTTCCCGCATGATGATCGGTGTGTATATCGGTCAGTACTGCATTAACGCGCTGACCTACTTCTTTATCACCTGGTTCCCGGTTTATCTGGTACAGGCTCGCGGTATGTCGATCCTGAAAGCGGGCTTTGTGGCCTCGGTTCCTGCGGTGTGTGGATTTATCGGCGGGGTGCTGGGCGGCATTATCTCCGACTGGCTGATGCGTCGGACCGGCTCACTGAACATTGCGCGTAAAACGCCTATCGTGATGGGGATGTTGTTGTCGATGGTGATGGTGTTCTGTAACTACGTCAACGTCGAGTGGATGATCATCGGTTTCATGGCGCTGGCGTTCTTTGGTAAGGGCATCGGTGCCCTGGGCTGGGCGGTGATGGCTGATACAGCGCCGAAAGAGATCAGCGGTCTGAGCGGCGGTCTGTTCAATATGTTCGGCAACATCTCTGGCATCGTGACACCCATTGCCATTGGCTACATCGTTGGCACGACCGGCTCCTTCAACGGTGCGCTGATTTATGTGGGCGTGCATGCGTTGATCGCGGTACTGAGCTACCTGGTGCTGGTGGGGGATATTAAACGTATCGAACTGAAACCGGTCGCAGGACAACTATCATGACGACACAATCCAGCCCCGTTATCACGGACATGAAGGTCATTCCGGTTGCCGGCCATGACAGTATGCTCCTCAACATTGGCGGCGCGCATAACGCGTATTTTACCCGCAATATCGTGGTGCTAACCGATAACGCCGGGAACACCGGCGTCGGTGAAGCGCCGGGCGGAGAGGTTATCTACCAGACGCTGGTTGATGCCATTCCGATGGTGCTCGGTCAGGAAGTGGCCCGACTGAATAAAGTGGTCCAGCAGGTCCACAAAGGCAATCAGGCCGCTGACTTTGATACGTTTGGCAAAGGCGCCTGGACATTCGAACTGCGTGTCAATGCGGTGGCCGCGCTGGAAGCCGCGCTGCTTGATCTGCTGGGCAAGGCGCTCAACGTGCCGGTCTGCGAACTGTTAGGGCCAGGCAAGCAGCGTGATGCAGTGACCGTGCTCGGTTATCTTTTCTACGTGGGCGACAGAACCAAAACCGATCTGCCTTATCTGGAGACCACACCGGGCAACCATGACTGGTATCACCTGCGCCATCAGGAAGCACTCAACAGCGATGCCGTGGTGCGTCTGGCGGAAGCCTCGCAGGATCGCTACGGTTTTAAAGATTTCAAACTCAAAGGCGGCGTGCTGCCAGGTGAGCAAGAGATCGATACCGCTCGCGCGCTGAAAAAGCGATTCCCGGATGCGCGTATTACCGTTGATCCCAACGGTGCCTGGCTGCTTGAAGAGGCGATCACGCTGTGCAAAGGGTTGAACGATGTGCTCACTTACGCAGAAGATCCGTGTGGCGCCGAGCAGGGCTTTTCCGGGCGCGAAGTGATGGCCGAATTCCGTCGCGCCACGGGATTGCCGGTGGCGACGAACATGATCGCCACTAACTGGCGCGAAATGGGCCATGCAGTAATGCTGAATGCCGTTGATATCCCGCTTGCCGATCCGCATTTCTGGACGCTTTCCGGTGCGGTACGTGTGGCACAGTTGTGCGACGACTGGGGGCTGACCTGGGGCTGCCACTCTAACAACCACTTCGATATTTCACTGGCGATGTTTACCCACGTTGGCGCGGCAGCGCCGGGTAAACCGACCGCCATCGACACGCACTGGATCTGGCAGGAGGGCGATTGCCGCCTGACGAAAAATCCTCTTGAGATTAAAAACGGAAAAATTGCTGTCCCTCACGCGCCTGGACTGGGTGTTGAACTGGACTGGGATCAGGTGCAGAAGGCGCATGACGCTTACAAAAAACTGCCAGGCGGTGCGCGAAATGACGCCGGTCCGATGCAGTACCTGATCCCCGGCTGGACTTTTGACCGTAAACGTCCCGTTTTCGGCCGTCACTGACTTGTATAAGGACTCAACAATGAACGCACAATTTACTACTCCTGTTGTAACGGCAATGCAGGTTATTCCGGTTGCGGGCCACGACAGTATGCTGATGAACCTGAGCGGAGCGCATGCCCCGTTCTTCACGCGTAATATTGTGATTATCAAAGATAATTCCGGTCATACTGGCGTGGGTGAAATCCCCGGTGGCGAAAAAATCCGTAAGACGCTGGAAGACGCGATCCCGCTGGTGGTGGGTAAACAGCTTGGTGAGTACAAAAACGTGCTGAATGCGGTGCGCAATACTTTTGCCGATCGTGACTCAGGCGGCCGCGGTCTGCAAACGTTTGACCTGCGTACCACCATCCACGTGGTCACCGGCATTGAAGCTGCGCTGCTGGATCTGCTGGGACAACATCTGGGCGTAAACGTGGCGTCTTTGCTGGGGGACGGTCAACAGCGTAGCGAAGTAGAAATGCTCGGCTATCTGTTCTTCGTCGGTAACCGCAAAGCCACACCGCTGCCGTATCAGAGCCAACCGGATGAGCAATGCGACTGGTATCGTCTGCGTCATGAAGAAGCGATGACACCCGATGCGGTCGTCCGTCTGGCAGAAGCGGCGTATGAAAAATACGGTTTCAATGACTTCAAACTGAAAGGCGGCGTGCTGGCTGGGGAAGAAGAGGCGGAGTCGATTGTGGCGCTGGCAAAACGCTTCCCACAGGCGCGCGTCACACTGGATCCTAACGGTGCCTGGTCACTGAATGAAGCGATCAAAATCGGTAAATACCTGAAAGGTTCGCTGGCCTACGCGGAAGATCCGTGTGGTGCTGAGCAGGGCTTCTCGGGTCGTGAGGTGATGGCGGAGTTCCGTCGCGCCACCGGTCTGCCGACCGCGACCAATATGATCGCCACCGACTGGCGTCAGATGGGCCATACGCTGTCATTACAGTCGGTGGATATCCCGCTGGCTGACCCGCACTTCTGGACGATGCAGGGTTCTGTGCGCGTCGCGCAGATGTGCCATGAGTTCGGTCTGACCTGGGGTTCACACTCCAATAACCATTTTGACATTTCGTTGGCGATGTTTACCCATGTGGCTGCGGCGGCACCGGGCAAGATCACGGCGATCGACACTCACTGGATCTGGCAGGAAGGCAACCAGCGTCTGACCAACGCGCCGTTTGACATTAAAGGCGGTATGGTGCAGGTACCGGCGAAACCGGGTCTGGGCATTGAACTGGATATGGACCAGGTAATGAAAGCTCACGAGATGTATCAGAAGCATGGTCTGGGCGCGCGTGATGACGCGATGGGGATGCAG
>NZ_JBFWLF010000032.1:0-24004 GCF_050252275.1 Citrobacter sp.
TGGCCTACGCCGGTGCGGTAGTGGCGAACCTGTCTATTCCCAAGCTGGCTGCTGCTCGTCCTGGGCAGTCCTGGCATCTGATGAAAATGACACGCAGTTTCTTTTGTGCCTGCGTTTCACTGTGGCGCAACGGCGAAACGCGTTTTTCGCTGGTGGGCACCAGTCTGTTCTGGGGGGCGGGAGTCACGCTGCGTTTTCTGCTGGTCCTGTGGGTACCGGTGGCGTTAGGCATTACCGATAACGCCACGCCAACCTACCTGAACGCGATGGTCGCGATCGGTATTGTGGCCGGGGCCGGAGCTGCTGCCAGACTGGTCACGCTGGATACCGTGGTGCGTTGTATGCCAGCAGGGATCCTGATTGGCGTCGTGGTGCTTATTTTTTCTCTGCAACACGCGCTGTTGCCTGCCTATGCGCTACTGATGCTGATCGGTGTGCTGGGCGGTTTCTTTGTCGTGCCGCTGAATGCGTTGTTGCAGGAGCGCGGTAAAAAGAGCGTCGGGGCGGGTAATGCGATCGCGGTACAGAACCTCGGTGAGAACAGCGCGATGCTGTTGATGCTGGGGCTCTACTCGCTGGCGGTGTGGGTAGGAATTCCGGTTGTCGCCGTGGGTATCGGTTTTGGCGGTCTGTTTGCGCTGGCGATAGCGGCGCTGTGGATCTGGCAGCGCCGCCAGGCATAATCAACGCGCCGGAATTCCTCCGGCGCGCTTCTGTTACGGTGCAGGATAGGTGTAAACCTGATGCACCGCTTCAATCTCTGCCAACACCTCTTCGCTTAATTCGAGATGCAGACTCTCGACGTTGGTTTTCAGCTGTTCCATGGTGGTGGCGCCCAGCAGTGTACTGGCAACAAACGGTTGACGACGAACGAACGCCAGCGCCATCTGCGCCGGATCAAGGTTATGCCGTCTGGCGATATCGACATACGCCGCCACGGCTTTTTGCGTCTGCTCGCCGCTGTAGCGGGTAAAGCGGCTAAACAGTGTATTGCGCGCACCGGCAGGTTTCGCGCCATTCAGGTATTTACCGGTCAGCGTGCCAAATCCCAGGCAGGAATAGGCCAGCAGTTCGACGCCTTCATACTGGCTCACTTCCGCCAGCCCCACTTCAAAGCTGCGGTTGACCAGGCTGTAAGGGTTCTGGATGGTGACAATGCGCGGCAGATCATGCTTATCCGCCAGATGTAGATAACGCATCACGCCAAAGGCCGTTTCATTCGAGACGCCAATGTAGCGGATTTTGCCCGCCCGCTGGAACTCGGCCAGCGCATCCAGCGTATCCAGTAGCGACACCACCGGGGCGGCGTCGCTCCAGCTATAGCCGAGTTTGCCAAAACAGTTGGTGGGGCGCTGCGGCCAGTGAACCTGGTAAAGGTCCAGATAATCGGTTTGCAGACGTTTCAGGCTGTCGTGCAGCGCTTCACGAATGTTTTTACGATCCAGTGCCTGATTCGGGCGAATACTGTTGTCATTATTGCGCGACGGGCCGCTCACTTTGGAGGCGACAATCAGCTTTTCTCTATTGCCATATTTGGCCAGCCAGTTTCCGACGTAAGTTTCGGTAAGCCCCTGGGTTTCCGGGCGTGGCGGGACCGGGTACATTTCGGCCACGTCGATCAGGTTAATGCCGTTGGCGACGGCATAGTTGAGCTGTGCATGTGCGTCGGCTTCGCTATTTTGTTCACCAAACGTCATTGTGCCCAGCCCCAGTGTACTGACTTCAAGCGAGCTGTGGGGTATACGGTGATATTGCATAGCCGTTTCCTTTTTATAATCACGACATAAGGATTATAAAAATGGCTGAGGGAAGGGAAAAAGGGAAGAAAAATTGTTAAGGCCAGCAGCGCGGCTGACCTCAATCTTCAACGTTCAATGATTTGAGAAACGTCGTCGCGGTTAATTTGCATGGCGTTGCCCTGCTGGTCGTGGTAGCTCACCAGACCGGTATCGTCATCAATTTCGGGTTTCCCGTCGGTCAGGATCATCCGACCATCTTTGGTCGCCATGACATAATCGCTGCTACAACCGGAAACAGCAAAAGCCAGTCCTACTGCGGAAATTATCACTGCCCATTTTTTCATCCATTTATCCTCACGTGGCCTGCGTCTGATAACAGTCTAGTAATAACCTGAAGTTGTGGGCAGGAAAAGCAGGAAAATCTTAATCTGAGAGGAGAAAAGGGGAGAGGTTCGCTCCCCGCAGGGAGCGAAAAGGACAATTACAGCGGGTTCTTTTTGTTTCGCAACAAGTTCAGGCTCTCAACCGCAATCGAGAAGAACATGGCGAAATAGATATAACCCTTCGGCACGTGAACGTCGAAGCTTTCCAGGATCAGGGTGAAGCCCACCAGTATCAGAAACGACAGCGCCAGCATCTTCACGGACGGGTGCCTGTCGACAAACTCGCCTATAGGACGCGCCGCAAACATCATTACGCCAACGGCAATTACCACCGCCGCCATCATGATGAACAGATGATCGGACAAGCCAACCGCCGTGATCACCGAGTCCAGACTGAAGATGATGTCGAGCAGCATGATCTGCACGATGGCCCCCAGAAAGGAGCTGACGCGCATGTTCACCCCTTCTTCTTCACCTTCAATGGATTCGTGGATCTCCTTACTCGCTTTCCAGATCAGGAACAATCCGCCGAGCAGAAGGATCAGGTCGCGGGCGGAAATGGCTTCACCAAACACCTCGAACAGCGGATTGGTCAGCCGGGTCACCCAGGCGATGGAGGCCAGCAGCGCCAGTCGCATGATCATCGCCGCTGCGAGACCGAGACGACGGGCGTGCGCGCGTTGCGCAGTCGGGAGTTTTGCAACCACCAGTGAGAGGAAAATAATATTATCGATCCCAAGCACGATCTCCAGCAGCGTCAGCGTACCGAGCGCAAGCCAGGCGTTAGGATCGGTTATCCATGCAAATAACATTGAACAAAGTCCTGCCAAAAAAAGAAACGCTAATTATATGCTTCCCGGACACAAGGCGAAAGTCTAACGCTGCTGTAACAAAAAGTGGCGTTCCAGCAGGGCGCGCGTGAAGTTCTTTTTCAGGTAAAAACCACGCGGCAACGTCAGTATTGGCTCGCCCTGGGCGCCGATCGCCTCGGTGAGCGCTTTGGCGTTTGCCGCCTTCGGTCGTAGTTGTAAAAATTCGCCATGGCGGGCAGTGATACGTTCAACCTGACCGAGCACAATCATGTCCATTAATTCTTCCCAGTCGAGCCGTAACTGACGGTCTTCTTCTTCATCAGGGCTCCACAGTACTGGCGATCCCACCCGACGCTGCGCGAGGGGAATGCTGCGTTCGCCTTCTACCGGGATCCACAGTACCCGCTTCAGTTTGTGTCGTACGTGACTGGTTTCCCACGTCACGCCGCTGTTTCCGGTCAGCGGTGCAACGCAGACAAAGGTGGTTTCAAGCGGCCGGCCGAGGCTATCCACAGGAATGGTTTTCAATTCGACGCCTAATGCGGCGAAATCCTGTTCAGGCTTACTTCCGGCGCTGGCCCCCAACCAGAGTTCCAGTAATACGCCGATCCAGCCTTTGTCCCGCTTGAGATCTTTCGGTGCAACAATACCTGCCATCGCCGCCAGTTCGCCCAGCGAATAGCCCGAAAGCTGCTGCGCTTGCTGGAGCAGAAGGGCTTCAGATTTCGGTGGAAAGCGTAAAGGATGGAGTCCGGACATGGCGTTACACCTTAGGTGAAAAAATGAACAAGGATTTTATACCGTGAGAAAGAAGTTTATCGTTTTCCACATGTCATATTCAATGTCATGATTTATATTGGTTTTTAGTTTCTGACGTCACGTGTTGCGCAACATAAGAATGGGTTTTCCATTTCTGGTCACTGAATTTAAACAGGATCTTACACCATGTTATCCACAGAAAGATGGGATAACTGTGAAAAACCCCGACTACTGTTTCCATTTACAGCCTTGACGTGCGACAAAAATCGAATTTTCACACAATTTGTGTTTAACTTATTGGCACAATCTGTGGATAAAGTCGGCGCTGTTCGATCTTTCATCAGCCTGAGGATCGTCAGTGTGATGGCTATCACCTTTTTGCCTGGTTATCGCTAAAGCGAGCCAGTAACCTCATGAATAAAAGAAAATATTTTTTTCACCCTCTTGTCCGTTTATTCAGACTGTTCCGGGTTTTCCCGGAGTAATTCCGTACTTCTTCACAACTCTATCCACAGAAAAGGTGAATAAAATCGCCCGAATGGGTGAGTGTCTGTTTATAACTTTGTCTTTAACTGTGAGTTATTCAATTGTTATTAGATGCACACCGCCGTAACTCAGTGGTTTACCGTCTGTCAGGAGTGTGAAACAATCATTCTCATATAAGGTTTATGTTGAGGTAGTCCGGTGATTGATGACGATGGCTACCGCCCAAATGTAGGTATCGTAATTTGTAATCGTCAGGGGCAAGTGATGTGGGCCCGGCGGTTTGGTCAGCACTCCTGGCAGTTCCCACAGGGTGGGATAAATCCAGGAGAATCAGCAGAACAGGCGATGTACCGGGAACTGTTTGAAGAAGTAGGGTTAAGCCGTAAAGATGTGCGAATCCTTGCCTCTACTCGCAACTGGTTGCGTTACAAGTTACCGAAACGTTTGGTGCGTTGGGATACAAAGCCGGTGTGTATCGGCCAGAAACAAAAGTGGTTTCTTTTGCAGTTGATGAGCGGGGACGCGGAAATCAATATGCAAACCAGCAGCACTCCTGAGTTTGACGGCTGGCGTTGGGTAAGTTACTGGTATCCGGTCCGGCAAGTGGTTTCATTTAAACGCGATGTCTACCGCAGGGTGATGAAAGAGTTCGCAAGTGTTGTGATGGCGCTTCAGGAAGCGACGCCAAAACCGCAAAATACACCTGCTTATCGACGTAAAAGAGGTTAAGCCACGCAAATTATGCTCACCCGCCTGCGCGAAATAGTCGAAAAGGTGGCCAGTGCTCCGCGTCTTAATGAAGCGCTGAATATTCTGGTTACTGACATCTGTCTTGCGATGGATACAGAGGTCTGCTCGGTTTATCTGGCCGATCATGATCGGCGTTGTTATTACCTCATGGCCACGCGGGGGCTTAAAAAACCGCGCGGTCGTACTGTCGCACTCGCATTTGATGAAGGTATCGTCGGCCTGGTTGGCAGGCTGGCGGAACCTATCAACCTCGCTGATGCGCAAAAACACCCCAGTTTTAAATACATCCCCTCGGTAAAAGAAGAACGCTTCCGTGCCTTCCTCGGGGTGCCGATCATTCAGCGTCGTCAACTGCTGGGCGTCCTCGTTGTACAGCAGCGCGAACTGCGCCAGTACGATGAAAGCGAAGAATCTTTCCTGGTGACACTTGCCACGCAGATGGCAGCGATTCTGTCACAATCTCAGCTTACCGCCCTGTTCGGCCAGTATCGCCAGACGCGAATTCGTGCGCTACCGGCGGCGCCGGGCGTGGCGATTGCCGAAGGCTGGCAGGATGCGACGCTACCGCTGATGGAGCAGGTGTATCAGGCCTCGACGCTGGATCCCGCTCTGGAGCGTGAGCGCCTGACCGGTGCGCTGGAAGAGGCGGCAAATGAGTTTCGCCGTTACAGCAAGCGGTTTGCCGCTGGGGCGCAGAAAGAGACCGCCGCGATATTCGATCTCTATTCGCACCTGCTTTCCGATGCCCGCCTGCGACGCGAGCTGTTTGCCGAAGTGGATAAAGGGTCTGTGGCCGAATGGGCGGTCAAAACGATCATCGAAAAGTTTGCCGAACAGTTTGCCGCGCTGAGCGACAACTATCTCAAAGAACGTGCAGGCGACCTGCGTGCGCTGGGCCAACGCCTGCTGTTCCATCTCGATGATTCCATACAAGGGCCAAATGCCTGGCCAGAACGCTTCGTGCTGGTGGCTGATGAACTCTCGGCCACCACGCTGGCGGAACTGCCGCAGGACCGGCTGGCGGGCGTTGTTGTCCGCGACGGGGCGGCCAACTCCCATGCCGCGATCATGGTCCGTGCCATGGGGATTCCCACCGTGATGGGCGCCGATATTCAGCCATCGGTGCTGCACCGGCGTACGTTGGTGGTGGATGGCTACCGCGGTGAGCTGCTGGTCGATCCTGAACCGGTATTGATCCAGGAATATCAGCGGCTTATCAGCGAAGAGAACGAGCTCAGCCGACTGGCGGAAGATGACGTCAATTTACCCGCACAGCTGAAAAGCGGTGAGCGGATCAAAGTTATGCTGAACGCGGGACTCAGCCCGGAACATGAAGAAAAGCTGGGCAGTCGTATCGACGGCATTGGCCTGTATCGCACCGAAATTCCCTTCATGCTGCAAAGCGGTTTCCCTTCGGAAGAAGAGCAGGTGGCGCAGTACCAGGGCATGTTGCAGATGTTTAATGACAAGCCGGTGACGTTACGAACGCTGGACGTTGGCGCGGACAAACAGCTGCCGTACATGCCAATCAGCGAGGAGAATCCCTGCCTGGGCTGGCGAGGCATCCGCATTACGCTCGATCAGCCGGAAATCTTCCTTGTCCAGGTGCGGGCGATGCTGCGCGCCAATGCGGCGACGGGCAATCTGAGTATTCTGCTGCCGATGGTAACCAGTATCGATGAGGTGGATGAAGCGCGCCGCCTGATTGAACGTGCGGGCCGCGAAGTGGAAGAGATGATTGGGTACGCGATCCCGAAACCGCGTATCGGCATCATGCTGGAAGTACCGTCGATGGTCTTTATGCTGCCGAATCTGGCGAGTCGTATCGATTTTGTCTCCGTCGGGACTAACGATCTGACCCAGTACGTGCTGGCGGTGGATCGCAACAATACGCGCGTTGCCAGCATTTATGACAGTTTGCATCCAGGAATGCTACGCGCGCTGTCGATGATTGCGCAGGAAGCTGAGCGTAGCGATATCGACCTGCGCGTATGTGGCGAAATGGCGGGCGATCCGATGTGCGTCACCATCCTGATTGGACTGGGTTTTCGCCATCTTTCAATGAACGGTCGCTCTGTGGCGCGCGTAAAATACCTGCTGCGTCGCATTGATTACGAAGAGGCAAAAATCCTTGCCCAACGCAGCCTTGAGGCACAACTGGCAACGGAAGTGCGCCATCAGGTGGCAGCGTTTATGGAGCGTCGTGGCATGGGCGGCCTGATTCGCGGGGGGTTGTAAAAGCGCTATACAGATCTTTTACATCTTCCCGACAGCCTCACAGAACCTCGTATGCTATCATTCGCTCCTTTGGAGCGCCTGTAAGTAGTGGGTGTGCATATCGCTTGCTGAATTTTTTCAGCGAAATAACAAGAACTTGTGGTGACAGATGACCAGTAGCTATCTGCATTTTCCGGAATTCGATCCGGTCATTTTCTCAATTGGGCCCGTCGCACTTCACTGGTACGGCTTAATGTATCTGGTCGGCTTTATTTTCGCGATGTGGCTGGCGACGCGCCGAGCCAACCGTCCGGGCAGTGGCTGGACCAAAAATGAAGTCGAAAACTTACTTTATGCAGGCTTCCTCGGGGTCTTCCTCGGGGGGCGTATTGGCTATGTGCTGTTCTATAACTTCCCGCTGTTCCTGGATAATCCGCTGTACCTGTTCCGCGTCTGGGACGGAGGTATGTCCTTCCACGGTGGTCTGATTGGCGTGATTCTGGTGATGATCATTTTCGCCAAACGCACGAAGCGCAGTTTCTTCCAGGTTTCTGATTTTATTGCGCCGCTGATCCCGTTTGGGCTGGGGGCCGGGCGTCTGGGCAACTTTATCAATGGCGAACTGTGGGGCCGTGTCGACCCAAATTTCTCTTACGCCATGCTGTTTCCCGGGTCGCGCACTGAAGACATTCTGCTGTTGCAAACCAACCCGCAATGGCAATCTATTTTTGATACCTACGGCTCTCTACCGCGCCATGCGTCTCAGCTCTATGAGATGGCGCTGGAAGGCGTAGTGCTGTTTATCATTCTTAACCTGTTTATTCGTAAACCGCGTCCGATGGGGTCAGTCTCCGGGTTGTTTTTGATTGGCTACGGCGCGTTTCGTATCATTGTTGAATTCTTCCGTCAGCCGGATCAGCAGTTCACCGGTGAATGGGTACAGTACATCAGCATGGGACAGATCCTCTCGATTCCGATGATTGTCGCTGGTGTGATCATGATGGTTTGGGCCTATCGCCGTCGCCCACAGCAACACGTTTCCTGAGGAACCATGAAACAGTATTTAGAACTGATGCAAAAAGTGCTGGATGAAGGCACACAGAAAAACGACCGTACCGGAACCGGAACGCTTTCCATTTTTGGTCATCAGATGCGTTTTAACCTGCAGGAAGGATTCCCGCTGGTGACGACAAAACGTTGCCACTTGCGCTCCATCATCCACGAGCTGCTGTGGTTCCTGCAAGGTGACACCAACGTGGCCTATCTGCACGACAATAACGTCACCATCTGGGACGAATGGGCGGATGAAAACGGCAACCTGGGCCCGGTGTATGGCAAACAGTGGCGCGCCTGGCCAACGCCGGACGGTCGCCACATTGATCAGATCATGACGGTGCTGAACCAGTTGAAAAATGATCCCGATTCGCGCCGTATTATCGTTTCGGCGTGGAACGTCGGCGAACTGGACAAAATGGCGCTGGCGCCATGCCACGCGTTCTTCCAGTTCTATGTCGCGGACGGCAAACTCTCTTGCCAGCTGTATCAGCGCTCCTGCGACGTGTTCCTTGGCCTGCCGTTTAACATCGCCAGCTATGCGTTGTTGGTGCATATGATGGCGCAGCAGTGCGATCTGGAGGTCGGCGATTTCGTCTGGACCGGTGGTGACACGCATCTGTACAGCAACCACATGGAGCAGACGCATCTGCAACTGACTCGCGAACCGCGCGCACTGCCGAAACTGGTGATTAAACGTAAACCTGATTCCCTCTTCGACTATCGCTTCGAAGATTTTGAAATCGAGGGTTACGACCCGCATCCGGGGATAAAAGCGCCGGTTGCTATCTGACGGCTTTATCCTGTCATAACCGACGCCTTTGCGCGTCGGTTTTTTTTACCCAAATTTTGGTTTTCGGCGCAGGTTCCTGAAATGATGCAACCTGCTGTAACAGAGTAAATTTCTTTCGTAACGCGCCGAAAAACCTGAATTCTCGCCTCGTGTTAACCTCCCGACGCGTCATACTGCCGTCATGAATACACAGCAGGGCTATACGCTCATCGAAACGCTGGTCGCGATGCTTATTATTATCAGCCTGAGTGCAACAGGACTCTATGGTTGGCAGCAGTGGCAGCAACAGCAACATCTCTGGCAGACCGCCTGTCAGTTGCGCGATTTCTTGCTGCAGCTACGGGAAGATGCCAACTGGCATAACCGCGATCACATCATTACCGCCATCAGGGAGGACGCGTCATGGTGTCTTGTCAGTTCGACAGCCTCACGAAATACCTGTACGCCGCGCTCGGCGCTCGTTTTTGTGCCGCTCTGGCACGATGTCGAGCTCGTCGGGATTACGGCTTCACTGACGTTTTATGGTCAGCGCAATACCGCGTGGCCGGGGAATATCCGTCTGAAAAATGCGACAGGCGAATGGCGGGTAGTGGTTTCACCGTGGGGACGCATCCGCTTGTGCGAGCGCGACGATACCCAGGGTTGTCGGTGAGTGAACGCGGTTTCTCTCTGCTTGAGGTGCTGATTGCAATGGCGATCAGCAGCGTACTGTTGCTGGGAGCCGCCCGTTTTTTACCGGCATTACAGCGCGATATTTTGCAGCAGACCCGCAGACTCGCGCTGGAGGATGACATGTGGCAGCGGGTGTACACCATTGCGAAACACCTCCAACGCGCAGGATATTGCCACGGTAGCTGTAGTGGTGATGGAGTAAACATTACCAACGCGGGACAGTGTGTCATCGTTCAGTGGGACGCCAACGCGAATGGCGTCTGGGAAAGCGAGCCGGTAAAGGAAGCTGAACAAACCGGGTTTCGCCTGAATGATAACGTGCTGGAGACGCAGCGCGGCGCGAAAACGTGCAGTGGAAAAGGATGGGATAAAATGACCGATCCTGACGTCGTACACATTATGGCATTTGAGGTTGTGCCTCAGGATATCGCGGGCTTTGCACCCGAATTGACCATACATCTGCGCGGCATTAGCCGGAGGGATCCGCAAACCGTGGTCGATGCACGCTACAGCGTTACCGGGTTTAATTTATGAACCACGAACGGGGCGTCTCCTCTCTGGCGCTAGTTCTGCTGCTGTTGGTCCTCGGCAGCTTACTGTTGCAGGGCGTTAACCAGCAGCAGAGCAGTTTTGCTTCACGGGTGACGATAGAAAGTCAGGCTCTGCAACGCCAGGCTGTCGTACAGTCAGCCATGGAGTGGGGCAGGATGCAGCCATGGTCGATAAGCTCGGATAAACCGTGTCGGTACTACGGGGATGCCAATGTCCCCGTCTGCCTGCGCAGACTCGCCAACAGTCGCGCTTTGCTTATTGCCAGCTATCAGGGAACCTCCCTATGGCGAGAAGGCGAGCAACAGGAGGAAAACGTCGTCTTTTCTCTTCATGGCTGGAGCGATTTCTGTCCGCTACGGGAGGTCGCGCTATGCCAGCTCCCCTGAGCCGCCAGTGCGGATTTAGCCTGCCAGAGGTGATACTGGCAATGGTTCTTATGGTGATGGTGGTGACGGCGCTTTCCGGATACCAGCGCGCGCTAATGAACGGTTTTTTCATCAGGAGCCAGTACCTGCAACTCTGGCGTCAGGGCTGGCAGCAGACGCAACTGCGTTCGTTTTCGCCACCTGTTAACTGGCAGGTTAACCGGATGCAGACAATGCAGGTGGGATGTGTCAGCATCAGCGTTACGCTATCTTCACCTCAGGGCAGGCAGGGGAAAATGACGCGCCTGCACTGCCCAAACCGTTAGTTGCCAGGAGTCTCTATGTTAAGGGTCTACCACTCAAATCGTCTGGATGTGCTGGAAGCATTGATGGAGTTCATCGTCGAGCGCGAGCGGCTGGACGATCCTTTTGAGCCGGAAATGATTCTGGTACAGAGTACCGGGATGGCGCAGTGGCTACAGATGACCCTTTCGCAGAAATTTGGTATCGCCGCCAACATAGAATTCCCACTCCCGGCAAGTTTTATCTGGGAAATGTTCGTCCGCGTACTGCCGGAGATCCCCAAAGAGAGCGCTTTCAGCAAACAAAGCATGAGCTGGAAGTTGATGACGCTGCTCCCGCAACTGCTGGATCATGATGATTTCGCGTTACTACGCCACTATCTGACGGACGATACGGATAAACGTAAGTTGTTTCAGTTGTCGTCGCGCGCGGCGGATCTTTTCGATCAGTATCTGGTGTACCGACCGGAATGGCTAACCCAGTGGGAAGCGGGGCGAATGGTCGACGGGTTAGGAGAGGCGCAAAGCTGGCAGGCGCCGCTATGGAAAGCGTTGGTGGAATATACCGATGCGCTGGGACAACCGCGCTGGCATCGTGCCAATCTCTATCAACGGTTTATCCAGACGCTCGAAAAGGCTGAACGCTGCCCACCAGGACTTCCTTCTCGTGTGTTTATCTGTGGGATCTCTGCGTTGCCACCGGTATACCTACAGGCACTGCAGGCGCTCGGTAAACATATCGAGATTCATCTGCTCTTCACCAATCCCTGCCGCTACTACTGGGGCGATATTAAAGATCCGGCGTATCTGGCAAAACTGCTGGCACGTCAGCGGCGACACAGTTTTGAAGACCGTCATTTACCGCTGTTTCGTGACAATGCGAATGCCGAAAGTTTGTTTAACGGCAATGGCGAACAGGATGTCGGTAACCCGATGTTGGCCTCGTGGGGGAAACTGGGGCGCGACTATATTTATCTGCTCTCCGAACTGGAAAACAGCCAGGAGCTGGATGCGTTTGTCGACATTGCGCCGGATAACCTGCTGCATAACATCCAGGCCGATATCCTTGAGCTGGAAAACCGCGCAGTGGCGGGCGTGAGTCTGGAAGAGTATTCCCGCAGTGACAATAAGCGACGCCTTGATCCAAACGACACCAGCGTCACCTTCCATGTCTGTCATAGCCCCCAGCGTGAAGTCGAAGTCCTCCACGATCGTCTGCTGGCAATGCTGGAGGCGGACCCAACGCTCACCCCGCGAGACATCATCGTGATGGTGGCGGATATCGACAGCTATAGCCCGTTTATTCAGGCCGTCTTTGGCAGCGCCCCTGCGGAGCGTTATCTACCTTATGCGATTTCCGATCGTCGGGCGCGTCAGTCACATCCGGTGTTGCAGGCCTTCATCAGCCTGCTGTCTCTGCCTGACAGCCGTTTTGTTTCTGAGGATGTGCTGGCGCTGCTGGATGTCCCGGTGCTGGCGGCACGCTTCAATATCAGCGAAGAAGGATTGCGTTACTTGCGGTTGTGGGTCAATGAATCGGGCATTCGCTGGGGCATTGATGACGACAACGTGCGCGAACTGGAACTTCCGACAACGGGACAGCATACGTGGCAGTTTGGCCTGACGCGCATGCTGCTGGGCTATGCCATGGAAAGTGCGCAGGGTGAGTGGCAGTCCGTTCTGCCTTACGATGAGTCCTGTGGACTCATCGCCGAACTGGTAGGGCATCTGGCGTCGTTACTGATGCAGCTTAATCTCTGGCGTCGTGGCCTGGCACAGGAACGTCCACTGGAAGAGTGGCTGCCAGTGTGTCGCGAGATGCTCAACGATTTCTTCCTGCCTGACGCTGAAACCGAGGCGGCCATGACCCTTATCGAGCAGCAGTGGCAGGCGATCATCGCCGAAGGTATAGAGGCTAAGTATGGAGATGCGGTTCCGCTATCCCTGTTGCGCGATGAACTGGCGAAGCGGTTGGATCAGGAGCGAATTAGTCAGCGCTTTTTAGCCGGGCCGGTAAACATCTGTACGCTGATGCCGATGCGCTCCATTCCTTTCAAAGTGGTCTGTCTGCTGGGAATGAACGACGGTGTTTATCCGCGCCAGCTTGCACCGCTCGGTTTTGATCTCATGAGCCAGAAACCAATGCGTGGGGATCGCAGTCGTCGTGATGATGACCGCTATCTGTTCCTTGAAGCCTTAATTTCTGCCCAGCAGTCGCTTTACATCAGCTATATCGGGCGCTCGATCCAGGATAACAGCGAACGGTTTCCTTCCGTGCTGGTGCAGGAACTGCTCGATTACATCGGACAAAGCCACTACCTGCCGGGTGACGACGCGTTAACCAGCGATGAGAGCGAGAAACGGGTGAAAGCGCATATCGCCCGCCTGCATACCCGTATGCCGTTCGATGCGCAAAACTTCCTGCCCGGTGAACAGCAGAGCTACGCCAGCGAATGGCTACCGGCGGCAAGCCGTCGTGGAGAAGCCCATAGCGATTTTGTGCAGCCGTTAGCCTTTGATATGCCAGAGACGCTGAGTCTGGAAACGCTGCAGCGCTTCTGGGCGCATCCGGTGCGGGCGTTTTTCCAGCAGCGTCTGCAGGTTAATTTCCGTTCCGAAGAGCGTGAGATCCCGGACACCGAACCGTTTACCCTGGAAGGGCTGACCCGTTATCAGCTCAACCAGCAGTTACTGAATACGCTGGTTGAACAGGATGATGCCGAACGTCTGTTCCGTCGCTTCCGTGCGGCGGGGGATCTGCCGTATGGGGCCTATGGCGATATCCTGTGGGAAGCTCAGCATCAGGAAATGCAGACGCTGGCGGACAGGATCGTGGCTTGTCGTCAGCCGAGCCAAAGCCTGGAGGTTGATCTGCACTGCAATGGCGTACAGTTGACGGGCTGGCTGCCGCAGGTGCAAGAAGATGGTCTGTTGCGCTGGCGGCCTTCGTTAATCAGCATTTCACAAGGCGTGCAACTTTGGCTCGAACACCTTGTCTATTGTGCCTGCGGAGGAAAAGGTGAAAGCCGGCTGTTTTTGCGAAAAGACGGAGAGTGGCGCTTCCCACCGCTGGAGCAAGAGCAGGCATTGGGGTATCTGGCGCAACTGATTGACGGATATCGCGAAGGGATGTCCACACCGCTGCTGGTGCTCCCGGAAAGCGGCGGCGCGTGGATAAAAACCTGTTATGACGCGGCAAATGATGCCATGTTAGATGACGATGATACGCGTCAAAAAGCCCGCGTGAAGTTTATGCAGGCTTACGAAGGCAACATGGTTGTGCGTGGCGAAGGCGAGGATATCTGGTATCAGCGCCTGTGGCGACAACTGGACTCTGAAACCTTTGAGGCCATTATTTTGCAGTCACAACGTTACCTGCTTCCGCTTTTCAGATTTAATCAGTCGTGATGATTGTATAAAAATTGCGCAATTTTGATGCTTCCTTTATGATGCGTTGCCCTGCTCAGAGAAGCATCCAATGTGTCTTTGCGCAGAAAGAAAGTTAATGATGAGGTTCTTGAATGCCCCGCAGCACCTGGTTCAAAGCGTTACTGTTGTTGGTCGCCTTTTGGGCGCCTTTAAGTCAGGCAGATACCGGTTGGCAACCCATTGCGGAAACCATCCGTAAAAGCGACAAAGATACCCGCCAGTATCAGGCCGTCCGTCTCGATAATGGTTTGGTGGTATTACTGGTATCCGACCCGCAGGCGGTGAAATCGCTTTCTGCGCTGGTGGTGCCCGTGGGGTCTCTGGAAGATCCTGATGCGCATCAGGGACTGGCACATTATCTTGAACACATGTGTCTGATGGGATCGAAAAAGTACCCACAGGCCGATAGCCTTGCGGAATACCTCAAATTGCATGGCGGCAGCCACAATGCCAGCACTGCGCCGTACCGCACGGCGTTCTATCTGGAAGTGGAAAACGACGCGCTTACTGGCGCCGTTGACCGCCTGGCTGATGCCATTGCTGAACCGTTACTGGATAAAAAATATGCCGAGCGTGAGCGCAATGCAGTAAACGCTGAGCTGACGATGGCGCGTACCCGTGACGGGATGCGAATGGCGCAGGTGAGCGCGGAAACCATCAACCCGGCTCACCCCGGTTCACGTTTTTCCGGCGGTAACCTGGAAACCTTAAGCGACAAACCGGGTAATCCGGTGCAACAGGCGTTGCGCGATTTTCACAGCAAGTATTACTCCGCCAATCTGATGAAAGCGGTTATCTACAGCAATAAGCCGTTGCCGGAACTGGCAAAGATTGCTGCAGAGACCTTTGGGCGAGTGCCCAACAAGAATATCGAAAAGCCGGAAATTACCGTTCCGGTCGTCACTGATGCGCAGAAGGGCGTTATCATCCATTACGTTCCTGCGCTGCCGCGTAAAGTGCTGCGCGTTGAGTTCCGAATCGACAACAACAGTGCGCAGTTTCGCAGTAAAACCGATGAACTGATCACCTATCTGATCGGTAACCGTAGCCCGGGTACGCTTTCTGACTGGCTGCAAAAACAAGGGCTGGTGGAAGGTATTCGCGCGGACTCCGATCCGGTAGTCAACGGCAACAGCGGTGTGTTAGCCATTTCCGCTACCCTGACCGACAAAGGGCTGGCGAACCGCGAAGAAGTGGTTGCGGCTATTTTCAGCTATCTCAATTTGTTACGCGAAAAGGGCGTCGATAAACGCTACTTTGACGAGCTGTCGCATGTGCTTGATCTGGACTTCCGTTACCCGTCGATCACCCGTGATATGGATTACGTCGAATGGCTGGCGGATACCATGATCCGCGTGCCGGTGGCGCATACTCTGGACGCAGTGAACATTGCTGATCAATACGATGCGAAAGCCATTCAGGCGCGTCTGGAGATGATGACGCCGCAAAATGCGCGAGTCTGGTACATCAGCCCAAAAGAACCGCACAACAAGACCGCTTACTTTGTTGATGCTCCTTATCAGGTCAATAAAATCAGCGAGCAGACGTTCAGCGACTGGCAGAAGAAAGCGCAGGAGATAGCTCTGTCTCTGCCGGAACTGAACCCTTACATTCCTGACGATTTCACGCTGATCAAGCCGGAAAAGAAAAACGACCGTCCGGCGCTGATTGTCGATGAGCCTAATTTGCGCGTGGTATACACCCCGAGCCAGTATTTCGCCAGCGAACCGAAAGCGGACGTGAGCGTCATTCTGCGTAATCCGCAGGCGATGGACAGCGCCAGAAACCAGGTCATGTTTGCGCTGAACGATTATCTGGCGGGAATTGCGCTCGATCAGTTAAGTAACCAGGCGGCGGTGGGCGGCATCGGTTTCTCAACCAACGCCAACAATGGCTTAATGCTCAATGCTGACGGCTATACGCAGCGTCTGCCGCAACTTTTCCAGGCATTGCTTGCAGGTTATTTCAGCTATACCGCAACTGAAGAGCAGCTTGAGCAGGCGAAATCCTGGTATAGCCAGATGATGGATTCTGCCGAAAAGGGGAAAGCCTACGAGCAGGCGATTATGCCGGTGCAGATGATCTCTCAGGTGCCTTATTTTTCCCGTGACGAACGGCGTGTACTGCTGCCGTCGATCACCCTGAAAGAGGTGATGGCCTACCGTGAAGCATTGAAAACAGGCGCTCGTCCGGAGTTTCTGGCGGTTGGCAACATGAGCGAAGCGCAGGTCACGACGATGGCGCGGGATATCCAGAAACAGCTGGGGGCGAACGGTTCCGAATGGTGTCGCAACAAAGATGTGCTGGTGGATAAGAAGCAGTCTGTCATTTTTGAAAAAGCGGGCAGCAGTACCGACTCCGCGCTGGCGGCAGTCTTTGTCCCTGCCGGTTATGACGAGTATGCCAGCTCGGCCTACAGCGCCATGCTGGGCCAGATTGTCCAGCCGTGGTTCTACAATCAACTGCGAACGGAAGAGCAGTTAGGGTATGCGGTGTTTGCCTTCCCGATGAGCGTCGGACGCCAGTGGGGAATGGGTTTCCTGCTGCAAAGCAGCGATAAACAGCCGCCGTATCTCTGGGAACGCTACAAGGCGTTTTTCCCCACGGCGGAAGCAAAACTGCGGGCAATGAAACCGGAAGAGTTCGCCCAGATTAAACAGGCGATCGTCGCGCAGATGTTGCAGGCACCGCAAACGCTGGGTGAAGAAGCGTCGAAATTAAGCAAAGATTTCGATCGCGGCAATATGCGCTTCGATTCACGTGATAAAATTGTGGCTCAGATAAAACAGCTGACGCCGCAAAAGCTTGCTGATTTCTTCCATCAGGCGGTGGTCGAGCCGCAAGGCATGGCGGTACTGTCGCAGATTTCCGGCGGTCAAAACGGGAAGCCGCACTATGTGCACCCGGAAGGCTGGAAAGTGTGGGACAACGTCAGCGCGTTGCAGCAAACTTTGCCTCTGGTGAGAGAACAAAATGAATGATGTCGCCGAGTCCCTTGATCCCCTGCGCTTGCCCCTCACGGGCGAGCGCCTGATTGAAGCCTCTGCGGGCACCGGCAAAACCTTTACTATCGCGGCGCTCTATCTGCGCCTGCTCCTCAGGCTCGGCGGGTCTTCCGCCTTTCCCCGTCCCCTGACCGTTGAAGAACTGCTGGTGGTAACCTTTACTGAGGCAGCCACCGAGGAGTTACGCGGGCGTATCCGCAGTAATATTCATGAGCTGCGTATCGCCTGCCTGCGCGAATCGACTGACAACCCCCTTTATGCCCGTCTGCTGGATGAAATCGACGATAAAAAGCAGGCGGCGCAGTGGCTGCTGCTCGCCGAAAGACAGATGGATGAGGCGGCGGTATTCACCATCCACGGTTTTTGTCAGCGCATGCTGAGTCTGAATGCCTTCGAATCCGGCATGTTATTTGAACAACAGTTGATCGAGGATGAATCGCTGCTGCGCTACCAGGCCTGTGCGGATTTCTGGCGCCGTCACTGTTACCCCCTGCCGCGTGAAATTGCCCAGGTGGTGTTTGAAACGTGGAAAGGGCCGCAGGCGCTGCTGGCGGATATTAACCGTTACCTGCAAGGGGAAGCGCCGGTCATTAAAGCGCCGCCGCCAGATGACGAAACGCTGGCATCCCGTCACCAACAGATCGTGCAGCGAATCAATGCGCTTAAGCAACAGTGGTGTGACGCGGTCGGTGAACTTGAGGGATTGATGGAAGCCTCAGGTATCGACCGGCGAAAATTTAACCGTGGCAACCAGGGCAAATGGATCGAGAAGATCAGCGCCTGGGCGCAGTCAGCAACGCAAAGCTACCAGTTGCCAGAGGCACTGGAGAAATTCTCTCAGCGTTTCCTTGAGGACAGAACCAAAGAAGGCGGCGTTGTGCCGCAGCATCCGCTGTTTGTCGCGATTGATGAATTACTGGCGGAACCGCTGACGCTCAGAGATCTGATGATCACCCGCGCGCTGGTGGAGATCCGTGAAACGGTGGCGAAAGAAAAACGCCACCGGGGTGAACTGGGGTTTGACGATATGCTCAGCCGACTGGATAGCGCGCTGCGCAGTGAAAGCGGCGATGCGCTGGCGGCGGCGATCCGTACCCGCTTCCCGGTAGCAATGATCGATGAGTTCCAGGATACCGATCCGCAGCAATACCGTATTTTCCGCCGCATCTGGCAGCATCAGCCAGACACCGCGCTGCTACTGATTGGCGACCCGAAACAGGCGATTTATGCGTTTCGCGGCGCGGATATTTTTACCTATATGAAGGCCCGCAGTGAGGTCAGCGCGCACTATACCCTCGACACCAACTGGCGTTCCGCGCCAGGCATGGTGAACAGCGTCAACAGGCTGTTCGGCCTGATGGATGACGCCTTCATGTTCCGCGAGATCCCGTTCCAGCCGGTGAAATACGCCGAAAAAAACCAGTCTCTGCGTTTTGAATTTTACGGCGAAACTCAGCCCGCAATGACGATGTGGTTGATGGAAGGAGAAAGCTGCGGAATAGGCGATTATCAAAGCTATATGGCGCAGGTGTGTGCTGCGCAGATCCGCGACTGGCTGAAGGCCGGGTTGTGCGGAGAGGCGATGCTTATCAGCGGTCACGACGCGCGTCCGGTGAGCGCGGCGGATATCAGCGTGCTGGTGCGTAGCCGCCAGGAAGCGGCGCTGGTACGCGATGCCCTGACACAACTGGCGATTCCGTCCGTCTATCTTTCCAACCGCGACAGCGTGTTTGAAACGCTGGAAGCGCAGGAGATGCTCTGGCTATTACAGGCGGTGATGGCGCCGGAAAAAGAAAATACGCTACGCAGCGCGCTGGCGGCCTCAATGATGGGGTTGAACGCACGCGACATTGACATGCTCAATGGCAATGAAAACGCCTGGGATCGAGTGGTTGACGAGTTTGTCGGCTACCGTCAAATCTGGCAAAAACGTGGCGTGATGCCGATGCTGCGTGCGCTGATGTCAGCGCGACAGATTGCGGAGAACCTGCTGGCAACGGCGGGAGGTGAGCGTCGCCTGACCGATATTTTGCACATCAGTGAGCTATTGCAAGAGGCCGCTTCGCAACTGGAAAGCGAGCATGCGCTGGTGCGCTGGCTCTCGCAGCATATTCTTGAGCCTGACAGCAATGCTTCCAGCCAGCAAATGCGTCTGGAAAGCGACAGCCATCTGGTGCAGATCGTCACCATCCACAAGTCAAAAGGGCTGGAGTATCCGCTGGTCTGGCTGCCGTTTATCACGAATTTCCGCGTTCAGGATCAGGCGTTTTATCACGACCGCAACTCGTTTGAAGCAGTTCTGGATCTGAGCGAGGCGGACGAAAGCGTGGCGCTGGCGGAAGCCGAAAGGCTGGCGGAAGATTTGCGTTTACTGTACGTGGCGCTGACGCGTTCAGTCTGGCACTGCAGTCTGGGCGTCGCACCTCTGGTTCGTCGTCGGGGCGATAAAAAGGGCGATACCGATGTGCATCAGAGCGCGCTGGGGCGTCTGCTGCAAAAAGGCGAACCGATGGATGCCGCCGGGCTACGCGCGGCGATAGACGCAGTTTGCGATGAGAACATCGTCTGTCGTATCCCGGACGCGGTCAGTATGGAGCCGTTGCCTGGCACCGTTGCGAGCGAGGCGTCTCTGAATGCCCGACGGGTGCAACGAACGCCGGGCGACAACTGGCGGGTGACCAGCTATTCCGGCCTGCAACAGCGTGGTCACGGCATCGCACAGGATCTGATGCCGCGACTGGATATTGATGCGACAGGCGTGGGTGAAGTGGTTGAGGAGCCGGAACTGACGCCGCACCAGTTTCCACGCGGCGCGTCGCCAGGAACATTTTTACACAGCCTGTTTGAAGATCTCGATTTTACCCAGCCGGTTGAGGCTGCCTGGGTGCAGGAAAAACTGGAGCTTGGTGGCTACGATGCCGACTGGGAACCGGTCATCACCGCGTGGGTGACGGCGATTCTCCATGCGCCACTCAATGAGACAGGCGTCAGTCTGAGCCAGCTTTCTGCGCGTGAAAAACAGGTCGAGATGGAGTTTTATTTGCCCATTAGCCAACCGCTTATTGCGGAAAACCTAGATGCGCTGATCCGCCAGTTTGACCCGCTCTCGGCGGGCTGTCCGCCACTGGAGTTCACCCAGGTTCGCGGGATGCTGAAGGGCTTTATCGATCTGGTATTTCGTCACAACGGGCGCTATTACCTGCTGGATTACAAATCGAACTGGCTGGGAGAAAACAGCGCCGCTTACACCCCAGAGGCGATGGCGGCGGCCATGCAGGCGCATCGCTATGATTTGCAGTATCAGCTCTATACCCTCGCGCTGCACCGGTATCTGCGCCATCGCATCGCAGATTACGACTACGAGCGCCATTTTGGCGGCGTGATTTATCTGTTCCTGCGCGGCGTGGACAGCAAACAGCCGCAGCAGGGGATTTACACCACACGCCCGGCGGGTGAGTTGATTACCCGGATGGACGAGATGTTTGCCGGGGTGGCGCTGGAGGAGGCATCATGACGCTACAGAAGCGATTGCTTGAGGCCGTCGGGCAGAAGCAACTACGCCCGCTGGATGTGCAATTCGCGCTGGCGGTGACCGGCGAACATGAACCTGTCGTGACGCTGGCAGCGGCGTTACTCAGCCGGGACGCCGGAGAAGGGCACGTCTGTTTACCGCTTTCTCAACTGGCGCTGAACGCGGATAATCCCCCTTTCTATACTTCATGCCTTAGCGACATTGGCGAACCCGAGAACTGGGAAGAATGCCTGCTCGCTTCCGACGCCGTCAGTCATGGAGAGCGGCCATCGCCGATGGTCCTTTATGGCGACCGTTTGTATCTGAACCGGATGTGGTGCAACGAACGTACCGTTGCTCATTTCTTTAGCGAGGTGAATCGACCCATTGAGGTGGATGAAACCTTGCTGACGCAAACGCTGGAAGCGCTGTTCCCGACGACAAACGAAATCAACTGGCAAAAAGTCGCCGCGGCGGTCGCGCTGACCCGCCGTATTTCGGTGATTTCAGGCGGGCCGGGAACGGGGAAAACAACCACCGTGGCCAGGCTGTTGGCGGCGCTGATCCAGATGGCGGAAGGCGAGCGTTGCCGTATTCGCCTGGCGGCGCCGACGGGTAAAGCAGCGGCGCGTTTGACGGAGTCCTTAGGCAAGGCGCTGCGTCAGTTGCCGCTGACGGATGAACAAAAGAAACGCATCCCGGATGATGCCAGCACGCTGCACCGGTTGCTGGGCGCGCAACCCGGCAGTCAGCGTTTACGCCATCACGCGGGCAACCCGCTACATCTGGATGTGCTGGTGGTGGATGAGGCGTCAATGATCGACCTGCCGATGATGTCGCACTTGA
This sequence comes from Citrobacter sp., assembly GCF_050252275.1. NCBI lineage: Bacteria > Pseudomonadati > Pseudomonadota > Gammaproteobacteria > Enterobacterales > Enterobacteriaceae > Citrobacter > Citrobacter sp. Next base: position 21,675 of record NZ_JBFWLF010000032.1, read on the forward strand.
TCGACGCATTGCCGTCGCACGGGCGTATCATTTTCCTTGGCGATCGCGATCAGCTTGCTTCGGTCGAGGCGGGGGCGGTGCTGGGGGATATCTGTGCCTGGGTGAATGCGGGTTATACCCCTGAACGGGCACAGCAACTGGCTCGCCTGACGGGGATGTCCGTTCCGGCAGGTGCTGGCGAAGACGCCGCCACGCTACGGGACAGCCTCTGTCTGCTGCAAAAGAGCTACCGTTTTGGCAGCGATTCCGGCATCGGGCAACTGGCGGCGGCGATTAACCGTGGCGATAAGGCGGCGATAAACGACATTTTCCTGCAAGGCTTCAGCGATATCGATAAACGGACGCTGGAGAGCAGTGAAGATTACACCGCCATGCTTGAAAACGCACTGGCAGGTTATGGACACTATCTGCAACTGCTTCAGGCGCGCGCGGAGCCTGCATTAATCATTCAGGCATTCAATGAGTTCCAACTGCTGTGCGCGCTGCGCGAAGGGCCGTTTGGCGTGAGCGGACTGAATGAACGTATCGAACTGGCTATGCAGCAAAAGCGCAAAATTCATCGCCTGCCGCATTCCCGCTGGTATGAAGGGCGGCCAGTGATGATTGCCCGTAACGACAGCGCGCTGGGCTTGTTTAACGGCGATATCGGTGTGGCGCTCGATCGTGGGCAAGGATTAAGAGTCTGGTTTGCGATGCCGGATGGCAGTATTAAGTCTGTGCAGCCCAGCCGCCTGCCGGAGCATGAAACGACCTGGGCAATGACGGTGCACAAATCTCAGGGCTCGGAGTTCGATCATGCCGCGCTGGTGTTACCCACGCAGCGCGCGCCGGTGGTGACACGGGAGCTGGTGTATACCGCCGTGACCCGCGCACGTCGCCGCCTGTCGTTATATGCCGATGAACGCATACTTGGCAGTGCGATTGCCACCCGAACCGAACGACGTAGTGGGCTGTCGACGTTGTTTAAATGAGAGGTTGCCGGATAAGCCGTTTGCGTCGCTATCCGGCAATGCGATAACCACTACCCCAGATCCGCCATCAGGACTTTGGATTTCCGCTGATAGTTGTACATCTCTTTCTTGCTTTCCGGCAGCAGGTCGATATCCACCGGCGTGAAGCCGCGTTCCTGGAACCAGTGAATGCTGCGGGTCGTCAGGACGAACAGCTTGCTCAGGCCAATCTGCTTCGCCTGGGCGGCGATCCGCTCCAGTAGCACTTCTCCCCTTGAAGAACTGCGGTAGTCCGGATGGACAGCCACGCAGGCCATTTCGCCGATTTTTTCTTCCGGGAAGGGGTACAGTGCGGCACAGGCGATGGTCATATTATCGCGCTGGATAATGGTGAACTTGTCGATCTCCATTTCCAGTTGTTCGCGTGAACGACGCACCAGAATGCCCTGCTGTTCCAGCGGGCGGATCAGCTCCAGGATCCCGCCGATATCGTTAATGGTGGCGCGGCGGATCTGCTCGGCGCTTTCCATCACAATTTGTGTCCCGATACCGTCGCGCGAAAACAGCTCCTGCAACAGTGCGCCATCTTCCTGATAACTGATCAGGTGACAACGACGGACGCCGCTGCGACAGGCTTTCACCGCGCCACGCAGAAAGCGTACGGTACCCGAGTTGTAATCGCCTTTTTCTTCTTGTGCTTCTACGCGCGCCTGGGCCTCGTTCGGGAACAGTTCGGAGACGATATCACCGTCGTCGTTGGTCACCCCTTGCGAAGAACAGAACCCGATCATCTTTTCGGCTTTCAGTTTGATCGCCAGTTGCGTGGCGATCTCTTCTGAAGTCAGGTTAAAGCTTTCGCCAGTGACAGACACCGCAACGGGGCCCATCAGCACAATGGCGCCGCTGTCCAGTTGACGATGGATCGCCTCTTCATCGATGCGACGGATACGTCCGCTGTGGCAGTAATCTACGCCGTCATCGACGCCCAGCGGCTGCGCAATGATAAAGTTGCCGCTGACCACGTTGATATGCGCCCCCTGTAGCGGCGTATTGTTCAGGCTCATCGACAGGCGAGCGGTGATATCCAGTTGCAACGTTCCCGCCGCCTGCTTTACCAGCTCCAGCGTTTTGGCGTCGGTGACGCGGGTATTTTTGTGATACATCGGCTCATGGTGATGAGTGGCGAGGTTGGCGTCGATTTGCGGACGCGCGCCATAAACCACGACCAGGCGAATGCCGAGGCTGTGAAGAAGCCCAATGTCATTGACGATGCTGGAAAAGTTTTCATGCTCAATGGCTTCGCCGCCGAGCATGATGACAAACGTTTTTCCCCGATGGGCGTTGATATAGGGAACAGAATGGCGGAATCCCTGGACCAGT
>NZ_JBFWLF010000033.1:0-23974 GCF_050252275.1 Citrobacter sp.
TTGCACCTGTGCCCGGGCGATCGTTGTTGGCAGCCTGCTGTAACGATTGCCATTACAGCGACCGCATACTTTCATTACCGGCACACCGTGGAGTTTCGTGCGCTTCTCAACAAGTACAGTTCCCTTCCCCTTACATCCTCTGCATGCTGTCGAGATAGCTCCCTTACCCTTACAATGATGGCAAACTTCTTCGACTTCCTCATTGCGGATCATCGGCTCTACACCTTTTACGCCTGGATGTTTTACAACATCACACCTTGAACGTAACACCCCTTCACCATTGCAATGTGGGCAAACTGATTTACTCGCCGCCGAACGGGAATAGTCCTCATATGCAAACTTCACCAGTACAGGAAGAATTTCAAGACGGGACTTCTCACTTAGTTTTTGTAATACCGGATTTTTCATTGCCATGGCGTAGTTAAACAGCCCCTCCAGTGCAGGTGTTGGATCCTGTATTCCCATCTTTGCCAGAAACAGATTAAACCCAAGTGGTGCCATTGACTGCACCATGCCCTGCGCAGCCATCACATCAGTTATTGTTAACGCCTCAGAGCTGGTTGCTGGCGTTTCATCATTTAGTTTCGGTGATTTTGGTGAGTAAAATTTTGGTAATGATTCAAGGTTCATACATGTTCTCCACTTACGCCAGCACACCAATTGCAAGCGCGCGATCGATAAAACGAAATATCAACTCCAGCTGCGAGCCGTATTTCTCTTCGAATGCCACGGTATCCGCATGTAACTCATCGTGATGCTTTCTGCACAAAGGCAACACCCAGAGGTCATGCGCTTTTGTCCCCATGCCGCCCTGACCGTGGCCTATCAGGTGGTGCGGATCATCTGCCTGCTTACCACAGCAGGCGCACGGCTGGGCCTTCACCCAGCGCGTGTATTTCTCATTTTCCCAGCGTCTCCGCTTCGGGCGTAGCATGAAGCTTTCCGGCGATTCCGGATCAATCCTGAGTGTCAGTACCTTCTTCGCCTTCTCCTGCACAATGCTGGTGGCCGGTAACGAGGGCACAATATCGCTTTCTCGCATGATCGATTTCGGTTCTTCAACCGGCAATCTCAGCGCCTTATGCGCAACACTTTCAGGAATAACATCTCCCAGATCATTTCTGACCATCCACCAGCACAGCTCCGGGAGGGTCAGTACATGCGACTCTGGAAAACCTAAATCCGTACGGATGACTGACATGATCCAGGATACCAGGTTTTTGCTGGCTATACCTGCAAGCTGTTCCGTGTATTGTCCAGCGAGGGTGTGGTCGCAGTGCCAGCACAACCGGATGCTTCCGGGCTTATGCCGCATGATCGTGAAATTCTTGTCGTGCCATGTTGAATGGGGCCACTGGCATTCGAACTTTTCATTTAGCCAGGTATCAAGCGAAGACAATCCGCCAGCGCGCTGAATAACGCGCTGATTTTCAAATATCCCACTCATTACCGGATCGTCTGCCAGTGGCTGAACCGCTGCCGGCACAGGACCAGTATCGTAAGAGGCCATGCTTTCAGGTTCTGGCTCGAGTAAAACCCGCCCGCGCATAAATAGCGGCATCAGTTCAGCGCCGGGACGGAAAAGCACAACCCCCATTCGATGAGCTATTTCAGGTGTCAGCAAAGCCCTCACGCTGCCTGCCCCTTAGCAATATGTTCCGCCCATAGACCGCCGATCCAGCGCACCCCTTTAGCAGTAAACCTCGCCTGGCTGAACGCGTGGTTTGAAGTGACAGAGGTCCCCGTCTTAACCTCAAATCGCCCCGCATCAATGTGCGCCGCCATCGGTGTAAGCGTACCACCCAGGCGATAAAGGATGCCGCGATCAATCAGAAACAGGCGGAACTCGTTTTCCTTTGCCTTAAGTAATTTTGCCACCTGCCGGAACGACATTGACCCACTGGCAGAGCAGTAGCGATCGACAAATTCCACCTTTGGCGCCGCTGCTGCCAGTTCAGTGGTTAGTTTCTGCTTTTGCTCCGCCAGATCAGCGGCAAGCCGCAGTGCTTCAGAGAATGACTGAGGGATCGCCTGCTGTTGCGCCTGCTCCAGTTCCTGCCATCGATCAACAAGCCGCGCAGTGAACTCTGGCGACAACTGAGCCACAACCACATAACTGTCCCGCTTTCCTATCAGGTAGACGGCTACCGACTGATTGAGGTGATTTTTAACTTCCCCCATCGGGGGGAGTTTAATAACACCGCGCTCTGCCAGCCGTTCAATTGAGCGCTTAACGTGATCATGACGTGATTCCACTAAATCAGCGATATCACTGCTGGACATGGTTAACGCCGCGGTTGCTAACTGATTCATAATTGCTCTCCACTTATCAGGCGGCTGCACCCGCCCCCGGTTCAAATTTGGTGATAGTGATTTCCACTTTCCCCTTCGGGATAATCGGCCCCCACTCCACCAGCATTCTTTTTACCTGGCTGTCGTCCTCCCAGATCCCCGCATGGGTAAGAGCGTCAAACAGCGCTTTGTTGTAGTTATCCAGATCCCGGATCCGGTTGTCCGGCGGGAACAGGATTATTTCGACAGCCGCCGGTGACGATGACGGCTTAGGGAGCATGCGCAGTTGTTCAATGATTGCCGCACATGCTGACGACTGGAACTGGCGACCTTTGGCACTAATCAGGTGACGCCCCGCCAGCGGCCCCTTATTCGGGGCGCGCCAGTACGTGTTCACACTTGGAGGAAACGGCAGCACCAGTTTCATACCCGGATCCCCTTGTTTTTGAGATAGGCGATTGCGCGGTCCTTCGCACCATCCTCACCATTCACAAGCGCATGCAGCAGGGAATCTGCATCAGCAACGTTCTCCGGATCGTTGATGGCTATTCCCCGCGAAACGCCACGCGTCAGGGTGATAGCTCCTTTCCTCTCCAGTGCGCGCAGATGATCCGCAGCGGCATTTGGGGAGCTGCATCCCAGCAGCCCTGAAAGTTCTGTATTGGTTGGAGGATAACCATGCTCGCGTTGAAAGCTGATCAGGGTATCCAGTACATGCTGCTGGCGAGCCGTTAAGTTCATCATGCTGCCTGTTCCTCCTTACTCACACATAGCTCAGGCAAATTGGCGCGCACCAGCGCTTCAGCGAACGGTGGCGGGACTGCATTGCCGCAGCGGACCACTTGTTTATCTTTGGCGTAGCGCTTGCCGCGATAATCCTGATCGATGATGTACCAGTCAGGGAAGCCCTGTGCGCGATAGAGCTCGTGCGGCTGAAGCATGCGCATACCGATATCGACGATGCGGTACGTTATCCCATCGATGTCGACCATCCCGGTGCATTCCTCGCCGCAGTATTCACGCAGAAACGCCAGCGCCTGCTGTGCGCGGTGTTCGTCGTAGTCTTCAACCGCCAGTGTGGTTTTGACTTCCCCGACATGCAGACCACCGGCCGTAACTGTCGGCATTGGTTCACTCGTGGGCTGACCATCGCGACAGGTGCCGCGCAGTTTTACCAGGTGAGAAGCCACAACAGCATGATGATCGACCGTCGTCACCGAGTGGACTGGTTCATCCAGCCCGACGCCCGGCCCCGTATAGTTGCCGCCGTAGTGCTTCGCCAGAAATGCGCTGGCCACGGCGAACTTGTTACCACCAGCGGTTACTGTCCCCAGCGGCTTTTCAAGCTGCAACACGCGCGGGTCCTGCCCCGGTCTTTCGCCATAACCCATCTGGATCAACGTTGGCGTCACCAGCTGTGAATGACCGCCGCCGCCCGCCGTAATCGTCGCACTCGGCTCGTCTGCCCGGTGACCGATGCTGGCCCCAAACTGGCGAGCGATAACCGGCGCAACCAGACAGGCACGAGACTGTTTCAGGATGGTGTGAGCGGGTTTATCCAGCGGGCGCGGCTTTGCCTGGTACTCACTGCCACCGTTACCAGCCAGGAACGGTGTAAGCGCGGCCTCAACGATGCCGAGAGCATGACCATTCCCGCCCGGGCGCCGTGACGCGCCGGCGGTGATTGTCGGGACTGGTTGTGTGACATCCTGCCCTGTCGCGCCTGTTCTGAATTTCGTCAGGTGCGGTACCGCGATTGCGTAGCCGGGGGCTTTGGTGATTGTCTGCAGCGGTTCTTCCAGCGACTGGCCCCGGAAGCAGTCGTAATGCGTTTTGGTGCTGGTATGGTTGCACTTCACGATAAACGGCGACGCGCTGTCGATAACGAAACGCTGAATACCGCGCGCGATGCGCTTGAGCGTATTCACTGCCAGGGGCTTTTTGCGGTCGAAGATCGACGGCGCAGGAATAGTCCAGTCGATGCACTCCGCAGCGGTGCGCCACGGTGCCAGCTTGCCTGCCTGAACCGCCGGTGACTTCGGATCCCCGTGTGTTGGCTCCGGCCACACTATCGGTTTCCCGTCACAGCGCATAACCATGAAGAAGCGTTTTCTGATCGTCGGCGCACCGTAATCACAGGCGCGCAGTTCGCGATACTCAACGACATAACCCAGACCTTTTACCAATCTGGCGGCGTCCTCGCTGTCGAGAGGAATACCCAGGAATTCACAGCACTCCACCAGCGCCGGATGATCGGGAGAAATCCCCGTCGTCAGCATAGCGACGAAAGCCTGGAAGGTTTCGCCAACACGTTCAGGATCCGGGCGCATTTCACCAGCAAGAAGCGGTCCCCACGTTTTAAACTCTTCGACGTTCTCCAGCTTCATCACACGGGGTTTAACATCGAGTGCCCAGCGCAGAACAACCCAGGCCAGACCACGAATCGCTTTTTCTACTGGCTTCGCACCTTTGGCTTTCGAAAAATGGCGACAATCAGGACTAAACCATGCCAGGGCAACCGGTAAGCCACCCGTCGCCGCGCGCGGATCCACTTCAAATACGGATTCGCAGTAGTGAAGTGTGTCCGGGTGGTTCGTCTTGTGCATTGCGATCGCGTTCTCGTCATGGTTGATCGCGATATCAACACTACGACCAATCGCCATTTCAATACCGGTTGACGCGCCACCGCCACCAGCAAAGTTATCAACGATAATCTCACGCATGAGTCACCCCCTGCATGCTGCTGGCAAGACCAGAGGCAACAGCAATAATTTCGCTGGTGGGCATACGTTCAAGCCATAGCTGATTGATATTGCCTTTCAGCTTGTTCTGCTGTGACTCAGTCAGGGCGTCAACGCCATCCACCTGGTTAAACACCAGACCAACCTCGAGAGGCCAGATACGCGATTCGACTTCTGGCAATGTCAGCGGCATAGTTGGCTGTACTGCTTCTGCCTGCCGGGCCTTGCCAGCGGCAAATGTGGCCAGCGACAGAAACGCCTTCCCTTTTTCCTCCAGATCGGTACGGCTGATGTAACTGAAACGCTCGCCGCGCCATGACTTATCGAAGATTGCAATGGCACCAGCAAAGAAAGCACCAGTGGGTTTCTGCTTATCGTCAGCAGGAACAAACCACACAGGGAGATCGAAACCAATGCGACCACGAATAAACATAATGTGATCGGCATCTTCAGGCCACCATGTTTCACTTGTCGCCGCTTTAATGAGGAACACGTAACGCCCACCCTTTTCGCGCTGGGCTGCTGCGTAATTCATAATGTGTGTCATGCCAGTGATTGCCTGCTTCTCGTGGTACTGAGAACGGCTATACGGTGGGTTGCCATAACCTGCGCCGCCAAGTTCTGCCAGACGTTCAGACCAGTCCTGCGTCAGCGCATTATCTTCGGCGGTGTACCATACCGGGCATTTCGCGTTATCGTCGTCAGCAAACAGATCCAGAACCAACGGCCCAAATATTGCGTTGATCCCCCAAAACAACAGATCCGGAGTACGCCATTGATCGCCAACCTCTTTCAGTTCGTGGGCTGGTTTGCTGCGCAGTTCCGCCAGCGCCTGGCAATATTTGTTTGTCATTATCCCCTGAACCCCTTTGGAATTTTGGTATCAACTGGACCGAACTTCATTGGGTCATGTTTCTTTTCGCCCCAGCATTCACGTGGCGGACGCCCCTTCTTGTCCCAGCGGATCCCGCTTTGCAGATACCCCTCAAATTTTTTCGGGCCAAACAATGTTTCAGGGCGCATGTACTGGTACTGCTCATCGTTGCCGTTCCAGTGCTCGTGTTTCAGGTCGATAACCAGTTGCAGATCAGCGACGCTGTAACCTTCACGCAGACGAGCACGAATATTTTCCAGCGAGGTTTTTGATTTCTGATAACGGGAACCGCTGACCTGGTTCAAATGGGTTAAAACCAGAATGGCGTTATCGGTGATCGCAACTTCAGGGTCTGGTTGCAACGCAACCGGACAAGAAGGTTTTATGATCTGTTTGTGGTGATCTGAGTAATGATCTGTATAGAGAATAGGTTCCGCGACTTCGCGGTTATGGTTCCGCGATTCTGCGTTTTCGGTTCCGTGATTCTGCGGAATAGGTTCCGCGACTTCGCGTTTCCCGTTCCGCGATTCTGCGGAATCCAGTGTTGTAGGGAATAAAGCCTCGATTAATGCATCCCCGTCTATACGGTAGTGCGTCTTTTTCGTACCGTTTACCTGCTTTTGCGCTTTATCAACAATTCCAGGTAACCAGCGAGTGCAAATCTTGTTTACCAGCCGCTGTACCTGGTCTTCACTGACTCCACGAATTTCCGCAGCTAACTCACTGTGCTCTTTGTAGAACCAGCCATCCTTCAGGTCTGATTTCCCGGACCAGAAGACCAACTGGTTGAGAACTGCCCCCAAAGCATGCGCCTGCTGATCACCGGAAAAAAAATCAAGGTAAGGGACCGGGATTGTTATTGCGTTGCGCTGGCCCGACAGCGACTGAACGATTTCAAATATCTGGCTCATGATCGTCCTTTATCTCAGTAAACTTGCGCTGGAACTGCTCAAGCGGGCTGAAGCACTCATGCTCATAGCCTTTACGCAGGTAAATAACGCGGCGAGTTTCCGGTTCCCATCGGACAACGCGAACGGGGATTCCGTAGTGGTCTTTGAACCATCGGTTAAGTTCTCGCATAAGGATTCCCCTCTACGGCGCCATACCCCCACAATTGCCATCGCCCGACTGTGGTTACAGGGAACCCAGCGGCCTGATACCATGCGCTCATACCGAAACATGATGTAACCCCGAACAGGGAATGCACGTAGTTGCGGTATGCGGTTCTTTACCGTTAAACTGTTCATGCGTTAGTTTCTCCACTGATACGACACGCCACGGCGCCCGGAGCTGCACACTCGCGGGCGTCACTCTTTTTCGGCGCACAAAAGACGCGAAAAAGCAGCGTTAAGTGTTCCTGCCATTTAGCCATCACCTGATAGCTGTTCTCTTCGATCTGGGCTCGTTCCTTCTCATCAATCACACCGTCTGCTGTTGCCTTGCGAACGAACTGCGAGTGCTTACCAATCCACTCGACTGACTCCATCAGGCGCTGGTTGATATCGCCGTTCTCAATCTCTTCAACATCAGCCAAAGGCACAAAAACACCGTTAGAGTGACGTGCGATAGCATTCGCAATATGGTTTGAGCCACCAGCTCTCTGTAACACCATTGCCCAGCCAAGCGGGAAGATCTGATCACCATCAGCCCGAAGGCGGTTAAACAGTGCATTTTCGGTAACGCCCAACCACTCAGCAGCCTCGGCATAACCGCCAGGCAATTCGGTGATCGTCTTTTTGATTGCGCCCACCAGCCAGGATGGTTGCTTATCAACTTTCCATTCGGGTTCTTTTCCCACGGCTTGTTCCTCTCTTCTGTGGTTATAAAAAACGAAATATTTGTTACTGTTTTGGATAAATGTCAGGACGAAGATCGGATTTGCTGATAATTCCAGAAGTGGTTTCTTCCAGCTTTTTAGCTAAGGAAAAACCGGCTTTTTTGTAACCATTAAAAACTAAGCGCAGGTAGCCAGGTGTTGACCCAACGCTTCCGGCTAAATCACCTTGTTGCTCTTTGGTTAAAGAGTCCCAATACTCTTTCATGATATGTACCTCCTGTGTACATATTACACGAAAGAAATGAACCATCAAGGTACTTGTACCACTGGGGTACACATTGTTTAATTTACTGATGAAAACTATCCAGGAAATCAGGCGGTTAAACGCCAGAAAATTGAGAGATGGTGTTGGCGGTAATACTTACTTTGCTAACATGATCGATCGCGAGCCAACCCAGACCAGCAGGTTCATGGGAGAAGGTGCCACCAAAGGTATTGGTGACACTATGGCCAGACACATCGAAAAATGTTTCGATCTTCCTCAGGGGTGGTTAGATACAGAACATCAATCGACTAATGTTGCAAAAGAACCTGATGTTTCCGACACTAATAGAAACATTACTATGGTTCCCGTTATATCCTGGGTGCAGGCAGGAGCATGGACCGATTCTGGTTATGCTGAGGTAGATTTGAATAGTGTTGAAACCTATCCTTGTCCCGTGCCATGCGGCCCTATGACATATATCCTACGTGTAATTGGAGACTCAATGATCGACGAATATCGTCCTGGCGATATGATTTTTGTCGATCCTGAGGTCGCTGCAACGCATGGTGATGATGTCATAGCCCTAATGCATGATTCTGGTGAGACAACATTTAAAAGGCTTATAGAAGACAGTGGTGCAAAATTTCTCAAAGCATTGAACCCTAACTGGCCTGAGCCATACGTCAAGATTAATGGTAATTGCTCAATAATTGGTACTGTAGTTTTCTCAGGAAAGCCCAGAAGATACAGACATAAACCTTAATTTTTCACAGTAAACCTGCTTCGGCAGGTTTTTTTATGCTTGACAATGTACCTTAACGGTACATAATGTACCTACAAGCAACAGCGAACAGGCAGGACGCCCACGAAGTAGCCGCCGGTGGCGTATGAATGGCCGGATGATTCGCAGACAACAAAAAAGCGCCCATAGGACGCTTAGCTCTTTAACAAATAGTTATTCTGAATCTTTTAAAGGGGAAACCTTATTTACTGCGTAATTGCCAAAAGCAAATAGGAAGACGAACAGACACCCCGCGGTAATAAGGAATGCTTTAAATGTTTTCCAAAAATCATCAACTGTAGTCAAAGGGTTATCTAACATAGTCAAAGCATCGAATAGAAGAGCGCAAAAGGTGCCAATAACTATGTATAGAAGAATCAAGAAAAGACCAGCTACTTTTGGGCGAGGTGTAGGATCTGCAAAAGAAATAAGCACTCTATTGGTTCTTTTGAAGGACAGTCCCCATATTACAAAACATACGAATGCCCAGCCAAACAATGCAATCATTGTATCGAGGCTAAGATTGCTCCACGTTAATTTACCTAACAAAGCAGCATAAAGGATAACTCCAAACACTGAACAAATAGTGCTGATCATAAGTCCACGAATACCTTCATAGTATTGGTCATTTCCCTCAAAGGGTACTTCTAGTTTTTCCTTAGCCACTATGCCCTTCCTTAATCGACGTTTTAAATAACCCAGAAAATTCAAAAATATAATCGGAGAAAAAAGCGAAAGCTTTAACTATATTTTTGAATTTTCGCGCTGTGCAGAGCGCATATAACACGGAGAAACTAACCATGACAAACACGCAGAACGTCACTGAGTTACAACCACGCATGACCAGAGAGCAACTGATAGATGCAGCTCGTACCGCTGCTAAATATCTGCCAGTAGCGTCTGCTCAACTGATAAATGAACTGGCTACACGTCTCGCTACTACCTGCGATGCACTATGTGAATCAATGGAACAGCGTAATGCACTGGCTATTGAAAACACTGTACTTCGTGAAGACGTAACGAGTTGGGCTAAAGAATGCGACCGCATTGTTGAACGTCACACCAAAACACGCTGCAACCTGCATCTGCTGGAAGCACAGAGAGAGCTGCGCGACCTGACACCAGTTACCGATGCGGTGATAAATATTGCGGAAGAACATAAGTCTATATCCTCACAACATCGAGGCGTGCAGGCATGAAAGCTATCAAAACGCACACTGGGATCGTCATAACCCGCGATGGGAAAAAGCGGCTGAAACTGCATTCCACTGAAAATTCCTGGGTTGTCGGGCGTTGTGAGTCCTACGACAAAAAGACTGGTTACCGCTGGGGCGCCCCTAACATGCGCCGCCGGTTGCTCCTGGACAGTATCAAGCCAATCAGCGCGGAGACCGTACAATGAGTAAGTTAAGCATGGAATATTACTTTGATTTTCCTGCGTCCCGAGGATTGCAGGGGAATACATTGGTATTGCTGATGAGCGTTCCCGGAAGAGTTTTAACTCGCGTTCTTTCTGCAGATAATTACGGACACACGCTTGAGCGTTCACAGCGCGAAATAAACAAGTCCCGCGTTAAGAAGTTTTACGATTATCTGGTGACGGCAACAGACAATAAAGAGCCTTTCATTATCCCGCCGTTGGTCGGTAACTGCGCTTCTCATGTTGAGTTTGAAGAATTCGGTAATACAAACGTTGGGGTTGTCCGGTTCCCTATGGACGCCGAGATTAAACTTTTTGATGGTCAGCATCGCGCCGCTGGTATATCTCAGTTCTGCAAAGAATACGATATAAATCTGCATGTTCCTTTAATGATGACTCTGCAACTTCCGCTTAAGACACGTCAGCAATTTTTCTCTGATATCAATAACAACGTTTCCAAACCATCAGCCGCTATCAACATGGCCTATAACGGCAGGGATCAGATTGCCCAGACGATGGTGTCCTTCCTCTCCACTCACGCAGTGTTCTCGGAGATCACCGACTTTGAACACAGCGTGGTTCCGGCAAAAAGCGACTTCTGGATAAGTTTTAAGGCTGTTGGGGATGCAACAGCAAAATTCGCGGGTAACGGGGACGAAGCGCTTTCTACTGGTGATGTGTATGACCTTTGGGAAGCCTGGCTGAAACTGACAGCTATTGAAGGTATCCGACACGGTGTATCACCTGCTGAATACAAACGAGATTACATTCAGTTTCACGCGGTAATGATCAATGCGTTCGGTTTCGCGATCCAGGAACTGCTGAGGCGTCGCCCTGCACACATCATAGTGCAGATGATTGAAGAGCTGGTGACAAAAGCCACAATGACCGAACTGGAAGAGTTCTTCCTTATATCTTCATGGGGAGGTGTTTGCGCTGATACCAGCAAGGAGAGAGCAACTGTTATTGCCAGCGTCCCTGCACAAAAAGCCGCAGCGCAGAGACTGGTTGCAGCTATAACGACGGGGACATTCAATACGGAGGTCGGCCAATGAGCAACATCGACAAACAGGCGCTGCGTGAGCGCTATTCACCGCAACCAGTACCTAAATGCCACATTTGTGGCGCTGAAATGACAGTTCAGCGAATGTCTGCCACCCGCATTACTTACGGCTGTACAGGGGCGACCTACGACGATAAAGGGTGCCACTACGCCGCAGAGCGAAGCATTGCTGATGACCATTACGAACAGTCCATAGTCACCATCGTCGATGTCAGCGACCCAGATGTGCTGGCGCTGCTGGATGATCTGGAAGCCGCAGAGCATACGGCAGCAGTTGACCATGAAGCGGCATGTTCTTTGGTTGAGGAAAACGAGGACGTAAAACGCAAGTTGGCAGCATCAGAGAAGCGCATAGCTGAACTGGGGGCGATGCGTGAAGTGTTTTTGCGTGCAAAGGCTCTGATGTATCAATCTGGCGGTGCGCCCATCGAAAACTCGCTTAATCCGATTGATGCATGGCTCTATGACGCAGAACGCGCCGCCGCTGGCATCGGTAAGGGGGAGTGAGCATGGCTAAATCACAAATGCAGTTAACGAACCGCGCATGGCGTACCGAAACAAAAGCTTTGGGTTGGCATCGAGGATGGAAAACAGGACGTAAGGGATGGAAAGCATTCTGCCGTGAGAATGCCGCAATCACAGTTGAAGAACACTTGAAAACTGACCCGCCGTTTACGGACCAGGCTGACGCTAACTGGCATGTTGCCGAAGAACTCACCTACTGGACGCCATAGGACTAACCCATGACCACTATTATCAATAACAAACTAACAGACGAAACGCTAAGCGCCTGGAAGGCAGAGGCGAAAATTTCAATGAGCGAAACAGCGAAAGATGCGCCGGAATATTCGCACCATGCCGCGATTTTCGAACTGGTCACAGAGCTACAGGAACACCGTAAAGTTACCGCCCCGCCAGCGCCGGAGGATTACTTCTCATCGCTCGTTTCAGCAGCGCGATTGCGTGCTGATAAAGCAATGCGCAAATACCCGCAACCGAACTATGTACTGAATAAGGTAGCTGAGGAAAGTGGCGAGGTTATCAAAGAGGTTATCCACTACACGGAAGGGCGTGGGGACTGGAACAAGGTTGAATACGAGCTGATCGATAACCTGGCCATGTTAATTCGCCTGGTGACCGAGGGCGATCAGGTTATCGGGTTTACTCCTCCTGATGTCTGCCGCGGCGCCAAAGGTAGCCAACCTGTAAGTAATCGTGATGAGTTGAGCTCCCCAGTAATTCCGGATGGCTATGCGCTGGTACCAAAAGAACCGACTGAAGCGATGCTTCTCCTGCTTGGGCTAACGGGTTCATTTACAGCAATGGATGCCGCTTATCAGAAGATGCTCGCTGCATCACCATTGCATTCAGCCACCAGCACTGATATTTGATGTTACAGCCCGGGTGCAGCCGGGCTAAGTGGAGAACGACTCATGAGCGATCGCTTCCTGACTGATGATGAACTTGCTGAAGCTACTGGATCACCACAGAAGGCTCGGCAAAAAGAAGTATTAACCCAGAATGGTATTTATTTCATTGAACGCCGGGACGGTGCAGTAAAAACAACCTGGTATCATATAAATCACCCATTCAGGTTAAATCCACCAGCAGGGTCCCTGCCCACTCCGGGCATGAACTTTAACGCAATAGAGTGAAATTATGGGTCGCAAACGCGCACCCGGTAACGAGTGGATGCCAAAGGGCGTTTTCTTTCGCCCTTCTGGTTACTACTGGAAACCAGGTGGAACAACAGAAAAACTGGCACCTGCCGGCGCCTCAAAATCAGAGGTATGGATCGCTTTCGAGAAGGTGGTTGAAGGCAGGAAAAATATTCTTACCTTCTCCCAATTGTGGAAGAAGTTCCTCAACAGCACGGATTATGCAGATCTGGCCCCGCGAACACAGAAAGACTATCTGGCACATGAAAAATATCTGCTGGCCGTTTTCGGTGAGGCTGAGGCTAAAGTCATTAAGCCAGAGCATGTCAGACGATACATGGATGCCAGAGGAAAGAAAAGCCGTGTCCAGGCCAACCATGAACATAGCTCGATGTCTCGCGTTTATCGCTGGGGTTATCAACGTGGCTTCGTTCCTGGTAATCCATGTGTTGGTGTGGACAAGTTCCCTAAACCACAGCGTGATCGCTACATCACAGATGAGGAATACCTGGCGATTTATGAACACGCCAGTGAGCCGGTTAAAGCCGCAATGGAAATAGCTTATTTATGTGCAGCGAGGGTATCCGATGTCCTGAAAATGGACTGGCCGCAGATAATGGATAAAGGAATTTTTATTCAGCAGGGCAAGACGGGAGTTAAGCAGATCAAGGCGTGGACTGATCGCCTGCGTGCGGCAGTTGATATTTGTAGATCGTGGGGGGAAACGGGGTCAGTTATTAAAACCATGTATGGAGAGCGTTACTCTTACAAAGGGTTTAATGAGGCATGGCGAAAAGCAAGAACAGCGGCAGCCAACCATCTTGGAAGACCTCTGGATTGCACATTCCATGATCTAAAGGCTAAAGGCATTTCTGACTACGAAGGTACGGGACGAGATAAACAGAAATTCAGTGGGCACAAAACAGAATCTCAGGTTCTCGTTTACGACAGAAAGGTAAAAATAAGCCCAACCCTGAACAGAAAAATGTGATTTACACCGTAGCGTCAGATATTACTCTGGCGCTATTTTTTCTCACTGGATTTTCTCATTTTTTCTCAACGGGATGTGTGTCACTGACAACAGGAAGGGTAAGTGCTTGAATAGTGGCGGAGAGAGGGGGATTTGAACCCCCGGTAGAGTTGCCCCTACTCCGGTTTTCGAGACCGGTCCGTTCAGCCGCTCCGGCATCTCTCCGTTTTGATGGTTGCCATCATGCCAGGTAATTTGGCATTTTAACAGACCCTGTCCCTTCAATTTTGTTCAAGTGACGAGTTTGCGAGCAAATCGATGATTAAGTGGCCCTGGAAAGCACAAGACACCGCACAAAATGAGTCTGCTCAGTGGGAGGAAGCCCTTGCAATCCCCCTGCTTGTGACCCTGACCGCGCAAGAACAAGCCAGACTCATTGCGCTGGCAGAGCGATTCCTGCAACAAAAAAGGCTGGTCGCCCTTCAGGGTTTCGAACTCGACTCGCTGAAAAGCGCGCGCATCGCCCTGCTTTTCTGTCTGCCGGTTCTGGAACTGGGTATCGAATGGCTGGATGGCTTCCATGAGGTGCTGATCTACCCTGCGCCCTTTGTCGTCGATGACGAATGGGAAGATGATATTGGTCTGGTCCACAACCAGCGCGTTGTTCAGTCCGGACAAAGCTGGCAGCAAGGACCAATCATCCTGAACTGGCTGGATATTCAGGACTCCTTCGACGCCTCCGGATTTAACCTAATTATTCATGAAGTTGCCCATAAGCTGGACATGCGCAATGGCGATCGCGCCAGCGGCATCCCGCTGATTCCTCTGCGGGAAGTCGCCAGTTGGGAGCATGACCTGCACGCCGCAATGAACAATATTCAGGATGAAATTGATCTGGTGGGTGAAACGGCATCGAGCATTGATGCCTATGCGGCGAGCGATCCGGCGGAATGTTTTGCGGTCCTGTCAGAATATTTCTTCAGCGCCCCGGAACTCTTTGCGCCACGGTTCCCCGCGCTGTGGCAACGTTTCTGCCAGTTCTATCAGCAGGACCCTCTGCAACGCCTTCGTGATAACGAAGACGATGACCCATTTGACCCTGCGCAGGTTCACTGATCCTCCATTTTGGGGATTAATTAACCACTTGAAAAAGCGTGCTAATTTTACTGTTGACACGCCGTAGCGAGGTCAGTATTATGCGCCTCGTTCACACGATTCCTCTGTAGTTCAGTCGGTAGAACGGCGGACTGTTAATCCGTATGTCACTGGTTCGAGTCCAGTCAGAGGAGCCAAATTTAAAAAGCCCGCTTTTTAGCGGGCTTTTTGCTTTATATCTGATAATCAATCGCCACGTCATCAGGCTCCATCACCTGCCGCTTGATATCCTCCACGGACAATCCCGCATTACACAGTTCGATAAATCGCCAGACGTAGTTGCGCTGGAGTTGCCCGCGCTTCAGTCCCAGCCAGACAGTATTGGCGTCAAACAGATGCCGGGTATCCAGCCGCGTCAGCGCCCCCTCTTCCTGTTCACCGCTGGACTGTTCCGCCACCAGACCAATCCCCAGTCCTAACGCGACATAGGTTTTAATCACATCGGAATCCTGCGCGCTGAGAACAATATCCGGCAGCAGACCTTTACGGGCAAAAGCTTCATCAATGCGGGAACGCCCGGTGATCCCTTGCCGATAAGTGATCAGCGGCCAGTGGGCGATCGACTCCAGCGTGAGCGGCGAAACCAGGGTCAATGGATGATTATTCGGCACTAACAGGCTGTGATGCCAGCGGAACCAGGGGAAAGCAACCAAAAGAGGATCGTTGCTCAGCCGTTCGCTGGCAATACCAATATCCGCGCCGCCATTTTGTAATAACGTCTCTATTTCCTGCGGCGTTCCCTGAATTAATTCCAGACGAACTTCCGGGAATAATTCGCGGAAGGCTTTGATCACCCCCGGCAGACTGTATCGCGCTTGCGTATGTGTCGTGGCGATAGTTAACACGCCCGAGGTGTCATTAGTGAACAAATCCGCCAGTCGGCGTACGTTACTGGCTTCATTTAAAATGCGCTCGGCGATAACCAATAACGCCTTACCTGGCTCGGTCATGCCAAGCAAACGCTTGCCCCTACGGATAAATATATCGATCCCAAGCTCATCTTCTAACTCGCGAATATGCCGACTCACCCCTGACTGAGAGGTAAAGAGCATATTGGCGACCTCCGTCAGGTTGTAATCCTGACGGGCTGCCTCACGGATAATTTTTAGCTGCTGGAAATTCACTTGTTGCTCCGGATACATCAGACATGCCGCTATTGTTAAAGTCAGATGTCCGGCATAACAAATAATAAAAACCTGCATCTTATTCCGTCATGGAATAACGTTTAGCTGACCAACTGCAACTCGCGGTTATCCAGTGCCGGACTGCTCACCAGCGACATCAGGATCTCTTTCACCGCCTGTGCCTGCGGTGACAAACTCCCTCTTGCTGACATATTCAGCGACAGCGAAAGATTCATCGACGGCGAAGTAATGCGTGCCATCCAGCCATTTGCCGCACCACACAGAGAACGCGCGGCGGATTCCGGTAGCACCGTCACGCCCATGCCGCTGGCAATCGCTGCGGTCAGCGTGGCTATCGACTCAATCTCGCCGATGACTTTCGCCGTTAAACGCCGCAGTGAGAAGGCTTCATCAACCCGCAACCGGACTGCGCTGTAGTCACGAGGGAGAAAAAGATTCATCTGTGCAACAGCGGTAAGGTCTACGCTCTGCCCCGGGCAATCGCGGGTACCAACAAGGAAGAGGTCTTCTTTGAGCAGAGGTTGGCTGGTAATGCCTGCCTGTGGAGAACGCTCGTAGAGCACCGCCATATCCAGGTGACCACTCAACAATTTATCGTTCAGTACGGCCCCACTGTTTTCATGCAGATACACCAGTACCTCGGGCAGTTCTGCGCGCACCGCCTGTAGCAGCGGCATGGTGACTGACGACGCGGCAGTGCCCGGCGCAAGACCGATCGACACCTGTCCCGTTAAGGTTTGCCCAACATTACAGACAGCTAACTGCGCCTGTTCACACTGACGAAGGATCGTCCGCGCATGGGTGTAGAGGATTTTTCCCGCTTCAGTCGGCGTCACCCCTCGTTTAGTGCGAATGAGCAATTGCTGATTGAGCTCGCCTTCCAGAGTGGCAACCTGCTGACTCAGCGCGGGCTGTGCGATATGCAATACTTCAGCGGCCTGTGTCAGGCTACCAATATCGACAATTTTCACGAAATATTTCAATCGTCTGAAGTTCATTTTGCCTCCTGTCCGGAATGCCAGAACCCATGCTGGCAGTGATGTCAGGAGAGAATTGCAAGATGCTTGCCAGTTTCGGATAAGAGGAGGAATTGGTGTTAAATCGCCGTAAAATAAGCATTTATGATTGTTATCGGTAATATCGATTCCCGTCAGCGGTTTCCGATCTGCCCCATCCGGGGTAGACACGCACCAGAATGGGGCAAAGCCCACCGGAGACCGAAAGTTCACCGCTTTGCTGGTTTTGTCAGCAAACAGACGCACAATCGCATTTCCCCCTTTGACAACCCCAATCGTCGTCGCTAATATGCGCCTCGTTCACACGATTCCTCTGTAGTTCAGTCGGTAGAACGGCGGACTGTTAATCCGTATGTCACTGGTTCGAGTCCAGTCAGAGGAGCCAAATTTTGAAGAGTCCGCTTTTTAGCGGGCTTTTTGCTTTTTCGGACGCCATATCCGCTTCATTTTCCTGTTCTGCCCTTTGTGGATTAAAAATCGTTTTCTCTTCCTGTCTGTCGCGGTAGTCTCATAACAACCACTTATAGGTTGGCCGCAATGTGTGTGACTCTTATTCCCATACTAATAATAAAATCAGTACAGACAGGATTACTATGGATTCCACCCTCATCTCCACCCCCTCCGTAAAGGAAACCCCATCGCTTAATCGCGCCAGACGTGCCGCGCTGGGCAGCTTTGCCGGTGCCGTCGTCGACTGGTACGATTTTCTGCTTTATGGCATTACCGCCGCACTGGTCTTTAACCGTGAGTTTTTCCCGCAGGTCAGCCCGGCAATGGGTACGCTTGCCGCATTTGCCACCTTTGGTGTCGGTTTCCTGTTCCGTCCGCTGGGCGGCGTGATCTTCGGCCACTTCGGCGATCGCTTAGGCCGTAAGCGGATGCTGATGCTCACCGTCTGGATGATGGGTATTGCCACAGCATTGATTGGCATTCTTCCTTCATTCGCCGCTATTGGTTGGTGGGCGCCGGTACTGTTAGTACTGCTGCGCGCGATTCAGGGATTTGCGGTCGGCGGTGAATGGGGCGGTGCCGCATTACTCTCCGTAGAAAGCGCGCCGGAAAACAAAAAAGCGTTCTACAGCAGCGGCGTACAGGTGGGCTACGGCGTCGGCCTGCTGCTTTCCACAGGCCTTGTGTCATTGATCAGTTATCTGACGACCGACGAGCAGTTCCTGAGCTGGGGCTGGCGTATTCCGTTCCTGTTCAGCATCGTCCTGGTGCTTGGTGCGTTATGGGTGCGAAACGGGATGGAAGAGTCAGCAGAATTTGAACAGCAGAAACAGCAGGGGCCTGAAGAGAAAAAGCGCCTGCCGGTGATGGAAGCGCTCGTACGCCATCCGGGTGCCTTTTTAAAGATTATTGCGCTCCGTCTGTGCGAACTGCTGACTATGTACATCGTTACCGCATTCGCCCTGAATTACTCGACGCAAAACCTCGGCCTGCCGCGTGAGCTCTTTCTGAATATCGGCCTGTTGGTCGGAGGGTTAAGCTGCCTGACCATCCCCTGCTTTGCCTGGCTGGCAGACCGCTTTGGCCGTCGGCGCGTCTATATTACCGGTGCGTTGATTGGCACACTAAGCGCATTTCCGTTCTTTATGGCTCTCGAATCACAGTCGATTTTCTGGATTGTGTTCTTCTCGATCATGCTTGCTAACATTGCTCATGACATGGTGGTCTGTGTGCAGCAACCGATGTTCACCGGCATGTTCGGTGCAGGATATCGCTACAGTGGGGCTGGCGTGGGTTATCAGGTTGCCAGCGTGGTGGGCGGCGGATTCACCCCCTTCATCGCCGCGGCGCTGGTTACCTTCTCCGGTGGCGACTGGCACAGCGTGGCTATCTACCTGCTGGCAGGCTGCCTGATTTCAGCCGCCACCGCATTGCTGATGAAAGATAAGCAACACGCCTGAGTTCTCTGCGAGGGCCATTCGGCTCTCGCCTCTTCTCTAAAACTCTGACTTTTGTTTCACATTCCGGTGACATACTATCGGGTGAGCAGTACACCTGTAGAACAAGGAGACACAGATGAAGAGTAAGGGCTCCAGCCTGACGCCTGCACAAGCGCTGGAAAAACTTGATGCACTCTACGAGCAGTCGGTTCAGGCGCTACGCAGTGCCATTGGCAAGTACATTGAAACGGGGGAACTTCCCGATCTCACCGCCCGGAGTAAAGGTCTTTTTGTTTATCCATCGCTTTCTGTTACCTGGGATGGCAATGCCACCAATCCCCCGAAAACCCGTGCTTATGGGCGTTTTACTCATGCAGGTTGCTATACCACGACCATCACCCGTCCGGGACTGTTTCGCCCCTATCTGGAAGAACAGCTCACGCTGTTGTATCAGGATTACGACGCGCAGATCACCGTCGAGCCATCACAGCATGAGATCCCCTATCCGTACGTAATTGACGGTTCTGAGCTCACACTTGACCGCTCAATGAGCGCTGGGCTAACCCGCCATTTCCCAACCACCGAACTGGCGCAAATTGGTGATGAAACCGCAGATGGCATCTATCATCCCGTCGAGTATTCTCCCCTGTCGCACTTTGACGCACGACGGGTCGATTTCTCACTCGCCCGGTTGCGTCACTATACCGGCACGCCGGTGGAACATTTTCAGCCGTTCGTATTGTTCACCAACTACACCCGCTATGTGGATGAGTTTGTGCGCTGGGGATGCAGTCAAATTCTCGATCCGGACAGCCCATATATTGCGCTTTCCTGCGCCGGAGGCATCTGGATCACCGCTGAAACGGAAGCGCCCGAAGAAGCCATTTCCGATCTGGCCTGGAAGAAACACCAGATGCCCGCCTGGCATCTGATCACTGCCGACGGTCAGGGGATCACGCTGGTAAATATTGGCGTAGGCCCGTCTAACGCCAAAACAATTTGCGATCATCTGGCGGTTCTGCGCCCGGATGTCTGGTTGATGATTGGTCACTGTGGCGGCCTGCGTGAAAGCCAGGCGATTGGCGATTATGTGCTTGCCCATGCCTATCTGCGTGACGATCAGGTGCTGGATGCGGTACTGCCGCCGGATATCCCCATTCCAAGCATTGCAGAGGTACAGCGCGCCCTGTATGACGCGACGAAGATGGTCAGCGGCATGCCTGGTGAAGAGGTCAAACAGCGCCTGCGTACCGGAACGGTGGTGACCACCTCCGATCGCAACTGGGAATTGCGCTACTCCGCCTCTGCGCTACGTTTTAACCTGAGTCGCGCCGTGGCAATTGATATGGAAAGCGCCACCATCGCCGCACAAGGTTACCGTTTCCGAGTGCCCTATGGCACCTTGTTGTGCGTTTCGGATAAACCGCTGCACGGTGAGATCAAACTGCCCGGTCAGGCAAACCGTTTCTACGAGGGGGCCATTTCCGAACACCTGCAGATTGGTATTCGCGCCATTGACCTGCTGCGTGCTGAAGGCGACCGTCTGCACTCCCGCAAACTACGCACCTTCAACGAGCCACCATTCCGTTAAGAAGAACCAGAGGAAGAAAGCAAAAAGCCCGCTAAAAAGCGGGCTTCTTAAATTTGGCTCCTCTGACTGGACTCGAACCAGTGACATACGGATTAACAGTCCGCCGTTCTACCGACTGAACTACAGAGGAATCGTTGTGGAGGCTTATCTTAGCGGCGAAAAATCTTTTGTCAAACCCCATTTCAGACATGCACGGTTAATTGGCGCTTCTCTCAACAATTTGTTGCAATTGCGGAGATTTAATCGGCAAAAAACTTTGCAGCTTTTCCGTTTCTCCCTCATCATTTGAAATGAGGTTTCAACTTTCTTCTCTAAGGTCCATTTTGAACGTCTCCGCTGCCCTACGTCAGGCCGTCACCCGCACGCCCTGGTATGCCAAACGCAAGAGCTATAAGGTACTTTTCTGGCGCGAAATTACCCCACTTGCTGTGCCTATTTTTCTGGAGAATACCTGCGTTTTGCTGATGGGCGTACTCAGTACGTTTCTGGTCAGTTGGTTGGGTAAAGAAGCGATGGCGGGCGTCGGTCTCGCTGACAGCTTCAACATGGTAATTATGGCTTTTTTTGCCGCTATCGATCTGGGGACGACGGTGGTGGTGGCCTTTAGCCTCGGTAAACGTGACCGCCGACGCGCCCGTGCTGCGGCCCGACAATCTCTGGTGATTATGACGCTGTTTGCCGTGATCCTGGCGGCGGTGATTCATTACTTTGGCGCGCAGATTATCAATGTGGTGGCAGGCGAAGCGACAGCGGAAGTGAAGGCGCTGGCGCTGACTTACCTGGAATTAACGGTTCTTAGTTATCCTGCCGCCGCGATTGCTTTGATTGGTAGCGGCGCGTTGCGCGGCGCGGGCAATACGAAAATTCCGCTGCTGATAAATGGTGGGATGAATATCCTTAATATAATTATCAGTAGCATCCTGATTTACGGAGTATTTTCCTGGCAAGGGCTCGGCTTTGTCGGCGCAGGACTGGGCCTGACTATTTCGCGCTATATCGGCGCGGTTGCCATTATCTGGGTGCTGATGATTGGCTTTAACCCGGCGCTGCGCATTCCGCTGAAAAGTTATTTTAAACCGCTGAACTTCGCCATTATCTGGGAAGTGATGGGGATTGGTATCCCGGCCAGCATTGAATCGGTACTGTTCAACGGCGGCAAGTTATTAACGCAGATGTTTGTCGCCGGGATGGGCACCAGCGTCATTGCCGGTAATTTCATCGCATTCTCCATTGCCGCGCTAATTAACCTGCCAGGAAACGCGCTGGGGTCGGCATCCACCATTATTACCGGAAGACGTCTTGGAAACGGACAGATTGCCCAGGCGGAGATTCAATTGCGCCACGTGTTCTGGCTTTCCACGATTGGCCTGACCGCGATTGCCTGGCTGAGCGCGCCGTTTGCCGGGCTGATGGCCTCGTTTTACACCCGCGATCAGGAGGTAAAAGACGTGGTTGTCATCCTGATTTGGCTCAACGCGGCGTTTATGCCGATCTGGGCTGCTTCCTGGGTTTTACCTTCAGGGTTTAAAGGCGCGCGCGATGCACGTTTCGCCATGTGGGTATCGATGCTGGGAATGTGGGGCTGTCGAGTGGTTGCTGGTTATACGCTGGGGATTGTACTTGGCTGGGGTGTTGTCGGGGTCTGGATGGGAATGTTCTTCGACTGGGCGGTACGTGCAGCGCTGTTTTACTGGCGTATGGTTAGCGGACGTTGGCTGTGGAAATACCCGCGCCCGGAACATCAAAAGCTGACAAAATCACCCGTTGCGTCTGAATAAACAACGAAATGAGGAATATTTCGACAAACGATCGCGACGGTGCATTCAGGCTTTGACAACGGCAGTGGGCGTCGCTAATATGCGCCCCGTTCACACGATTCCTCTGTAGTTCAGTCGGTAGAACGGCGGACTGTTAATCCGTATGTCACTGGTTCGAGTCCAGTCAGAGGAGCCAAATTTTGAAGAGCCCGCTTTTTAGCGGGCTTTTTGCTTTTCAGAACACCATTCCGGCGTCATTAAATGCGGGTTTGTCCGTGGCTGATGTTGACGGGCATCCCCGAACGGCGTTCGAGCGCTTCGCTGACACGGTTCGTATCCACACCCTCAGCGCTCATAAAGCTACGCATCACAGGTGTGATCGGCAGCGGGACTATTCTGTCAGATTCATATTCCGCGCGGTTGCGGGACAGTGGTTCATGCACTTCTATCCAGTGACTACCGTCAGGTTCCGTCGTGGTTTTCACCGGCTGATCGATAATCTGCACGCGGGTGCCGACGGGCACGTTCTGGAAAAGATGTTCGATATCATCATTGCGTAAACGAATGCAGCCCTGGCTCACGCGCAGACCAATGCCGAAATTTGCGTTGGTGCCATGAATAGCGTACAGCTTGCCGATATAGATGGCGTACAGCCCCATCGGGTTATCCGGCCCCGCAGGAACGAAGGCGGGCAGGCTTTCTCCCCTGCTTGCGTATTCACGGCGGGTATTCGCCGTCGGTGTCCAGCTCGGCGCCTCTTGCTTACGCTCGACTCTCGTCACCCAGTTACGCGGCGTTTCTCGTCCTGCCTGGCCAATACCAATCGGGAAAATCTCAACCGTGTTGCTGCCGTTTGGATAGTAGTAAAGACGCATCTCCGCCACGTTCACAACAATGCCCTGACGAACGGTAGCAGGCAGAATGATTTGCTGCGGCACAATCAGCGTTGAACCCGACTTCGGAAGGAACACATCCACATCCGGATTCGCTTCCAGCATATTACTCAGCCCCTGCCCATACTGAGCGGCAAATGCTTCAAGCGGTTGCGTATTCTTGTCGGGAACGGTAATCGTCAGCGGATTTCCAACCAGACGACTTCCTTCAGGTGGCAGTGGATAGCTGACAGCCAGCGCGCTCTGGCTTGCAAGCAGCATAAATAATGAACAAAACAATTTTACACGAGGCAACATTTCCCTTTCCTCAGTCGCGGCAGATGTGGGCAAATTATAGCGTTTTTAAAGGCGATTAACCTCTTCTCTCACGCTGACCAGCAAACTGCGCGGTTTACCGGCCAGGCAAGGTCACTTTATTACGCTTCTTTGCCATCCGGCAGCACGATATTGCTGGCGGCCAGTTCTCCCATGTTGCTGTACATCGCGCAGGCCGCTTCCACAATCGGCATCGCCAGTGCAGCACCGCTCCCCTCACCCAGGCGCATTCCCATGTTGAGATAAGGTTCGAGCTCCAGGTGCTCCAGCGCAATCCGTGCGCCCTTTTC
This sequence comes from Citrobacter sp., assembly GCF_050252275.1. Taxonomy (NCBI): domain Bacteria; kingdom Pseudomonadati; phylum Pseudomonadota; class Gammaproteobacteria; order Enterobacterales; family Enterobacteriaceae; genus Citrobacter; species Citrobacter sp. The sequence continues at coordinate 23,893 of NZ_JBFWLF010000033.1, forward strand.
GGCGGAGAAATGTGATGGGATCAGATACGGTTTGATCTCCGGCGCAATCTGACAGGCGGCCAGCGCAGCGGAATAGGACAGG
>NZ_JBFWLF010000034.1:0-23875 GCF_050252275.1 Citrobacter sp.
CAGGCCTTCGAACCGCTGCGTAATCAGCGGCTTGGGCAGGAGCAGCACTATCTGGGCACCTTAAACGGTCCGGAATTGCTTGTGGTGTTGCCGGAGGCGAAGGCGATTGGTTCGGTGGCGATGTCGATGCTGGGACGTGACGGCGATTTGGGCGTCATTTTGTTCAGCAGCCGCGACACGCATCACTATCAGGCAGGCCAGGGAACGCAACTCCTGCATGAAATCGCGCTGATGATGCCGGATCTGCTGGAGCGCTGGGTTGAACGCGTATGACGGACTTTGCCACCGATGTCACCCGATTTCTGCGCTATCTGGGCGTAGAACGCCAGCTTAGCCCCATCACGCTGAAAAACTATCAGCGTCAGCTTGATGCCATCATCGCTTTAGCCGGAGAAACCGGACTGCAAAGCTGGCAACAATGTGACGCTGCAATGGTGCGCAGTTTTGCGGTGCGCAGCCGCCGTAAAGGACTTGGCCCTGCGAGTCTCGCGCTACGCCTCTCTGCTCTGCGCAGCTTCTTCGACTGGATGGTTAGCGAAGGCAAGCTGAAAGCCAATCCGGCGAAAGGGGTACAGGCACCCAAAGCGCCGCGCCATTTGCCGAAAAATATCGATGTTGATGATGTGAACCGTTTGTTGGATATCGACCTTAACGATCCGCTCGCCGTGCGCGACCGTGCGATGCTGGAGGTGATGTACGGTGCGGGTCTGCGTTTGTCGGAGCTGGTGGGGCTGGACATCAAACATCTGGATCTCGACAGCGGTGAAGTGTGGGTGATGGGGAAAGGCAGCAAAGAGCGTCGCCTGCCCATTGGTCGCAATGCGGTGGTGTGGATTGAGCACTGGCTGGATCTGCGCGGGTTGTTTGGCAGCGAGGAAGACGCGCTGTTCCTGTCGAAGCTGGGCAACCGTATTTCCGCGCGCAACGTGCAAAAGCGTTTTGCCGAGTGGGGCATTAAGCAGGGGTTAAACAGCCACGTGCATCCGCATAAGCTGCGCCACTCGTTTGCCACGCATATGCTGGAATCGAGCGGTGACCTGCGAGGCGTGCAGGAACTGCTGGGACACGCCAACCTCTCGACCACGCAAATCTATACTCATCTTGATTTTCAACACCTGGCCTCGGTGTACGATGCGGCGCATCCACGCGCCAAACGGGGGAAATAATGCGTTTTTACCGGTCTCCAGGACCCATCTCGGCGATCACGTTCGATCTCGATGACACTCTTTACGATAACCGCCCGGTTATCCAGCGCACCGAACAGGAAGCGCTCGCCTTTGTGCAAAACTACCATCCGGCGCTACGCACGCTGCAAAATACTGATCTGCAACGCTTGCGTCAGGCGGTACGGGAAGCGGAGCCGGAAATTTACCACGATGTCACCCGCTGGCGTCATCGCGCCGTCGAGCGTGCCATGCTAAACGCCGGACTCTCCGCGCAGGAGGCGGTTGCGGGGGCGAATGCCGCGATGATGAACTTTGCGAAGTGGCGCAGTCAGGTCGATGTCCCGCAAGAGACGCACGACACGCTGAAAGCGTTAGCGAGAAAGTGGCCGCTGGTGGCGATCACCAACGGCAACGCGCAGCCGGAGCTGTTCGGCCTCGGCGACTATTTCGAATTTGTGCTGCGCGCCGGTCCGGACGGACGCTCAAAGCCGTTCAGTGATATGTACTTCCTGGCGGCGGAAAAGTTAACTGTGCCGATCGGCGAGATCCTGCACGTGGGCGACGATCTGACGACCGACGTTGCCGGGGCGATCCGCAGTGGGTTGCAGGCCTGCTGGATTAAACCGGAAAATGCCGACCTGATGCACACTTTTGACAGCCGCTTACTGCCACATATTGAGATTTCACAGTTGGCATCTCTGACCTCGCTGATATAATCACCAGCAGTTCTGTATAAATACACAGCTTTTTGGCGGATGGCGCGACGCTTATCCGCCCTACTTCTTTTAATGCGGCGGTGCCAATGGACGTTTCTTATCTGCTCGACAGCCTCAATGATAAACAGCGCGAAGCGGTGGCCGCGCCACGTAGCAACATGCTGGTTCTCGCGGGGGCAGGGAGCGGTAAGACACGCGTACTGGTACACCGTATCGCCTGGCTGCTGACGGTAGAAAATAACTCGCCGTATTCGATTATGGCGGTAACCTTTACCAATAAAGCGGCGGCGGAGATGCGTCACCGTATCGGCCAGATTATGGGCACCAGCCAGGGCGGCATGTGGGTCGGCACTTTCCACGGTCTGGCGCACCGATTGCTGCGCGCGCATCACATGGATGCGAATTTGCCGCAGGATTTTCAGATCCTCGACAGCGAAGACCAGTTGCGTCTGCTCAAGCGTCTGATTAAGGCGATGAACCTCGACGAGAAGCAGTGGCCGGCGCGTCAGGCGATGTGGTACATCAACGGACAGAAAGACGAAGGTCTGCGCCCACATCATATTCAGAGTTTCGGTAACCCGATTGAGCAGACCTGGCAGAAGGTGTATCAGGCCTATCAGGAAGCGTGCGATCGTGCGGGGCTGGTGGATTTTGCCGAACTACTGCTGCGCGCGCATGAGCTGTGGCTCAACAAACCGCATATTCTTCAGCACTACCGCGAACGTTTCACGAATATCCTGGTGGACGAATTCCAGGATACCAACAACATCCAGTATGCCTGGATCCGTCTGCTGGCTGGCGATACCGGCAAAGTGATGATCGTGGGCGATGACGACCAGTCGATCTACGGCTGGCGCGGCGCGCAGGTAGAAAACATCCAGCGCTTCCTGAACGACTTCCCCGGTGCGCAAACCATCCGTCTTGAGCAGAACTACCGCTCAACCAGTAATATTCTCAGCGCGGCGAACGCTCTGATCGAGAACAACAATGGGCGTCTGGGTAAAAAGCTGTGGACCGATGGCGTCGAAGGCGAGCCCATTTCACTCTACTGCGCGTTTAACGAGCTGGATGAAGCGCGCTTTGTCGTCAACCGGATCAAAACCTGGCAGGACAACGGTGGCGCGCTGGAACAGTGCGCTATTCTCTACCGCAGTAACGCCCAGTCGCGTGTGCTGGAAGAGGCGCTGCTACAGGCCAGTATGCCGTACCGCATATACGGCGGCATGCGCTTCTTCGAGCGTCAGGAAATCAAAGATGCGCTCTCTTATCTGCGCCTGATTGCGAACCGCAATGATGACGCCGCCTTTGAACGTGTGGTGAATACCCCGACGCGCGGGATTGGCGATCGGACGCTGGACGTGGTGCGCCAGACGTCACGCGATCGCCAGCTCACGCTGTGGCAGGCGTGCCGCGAGCTGTTGCAGGAAAAAGCGCTGGCCGGTCGTGCCGCCAGTGCGCTGCAACGCTTTATGGAACTCATTGACGCACTGGCGCAGGAAACGGCAGATATGCCGCTGCACGTGCAGACTGACCGGGTGATTAAAGATTCCGGCTTGCGCATGATGTACGAGCAGGAGAAAGGCGAGAAAGGTCAGACCCGCATCGAGAACTTAGAGGAACTGGTGACGGCGACGCGCCAGTTCAGTTACAACGACGAAGACGAAGATCTGATGCCGTTGCAGGCCTTTCTCTCCCATGCGGCGCTGGAAGCGGGCGAAGGGCAGGCGGATACCTGGCAGGATGCGGTACAGCTCATGACGTTGCACTCGGCGAAAGGGCTGGAGTTCCCGCAGGTGTTTATCGTTGGGATGGAAGAGGGGATGTTCCCCAGCCAGATGTCACTGGATGAGGGCGGACGCCTTGAAGAAGAGCGTCGTCTGGCCTATGTCGGCGTGACCCGTGCGATGCAGAAACTGACCCTAACCTATGCCGAAACGCGTCGCTTGTATGGCAAAGAGGTGTATCACCGTCCGTCGCGCTTCATCGGTGAGTTGCCGGAAGCGTGCGTTGAAGAGGTCCGTCTGCGTGCAACGATCAGCCGTCCGGTGAGCCATCAGCGGATGGGGACGCCGATGGCGGAAAACGACACCGGTTACAAGCTGGGCCAGCGTGTGCGCCATGCTAAGTTCGGCGAGGGCACCATTGTGAATCTGGAGGGCAGCGGCGAACACAGCCGGTTGCAGGTGGCTTTCCAGGGACAGGGAATTAAATGGCTCGTTGCTGCGTATGCGAAGTTAGAAACGGTCTAACTTATAGATAACTATCACTTTAATTTCCCCCTCTGCTAACCTTTCTGCATAAGGGGAAATTATTACTTTTTCGCGTTTCGTTGCGTGTTGACGGCAAATTTTTGCTGGCGTAACATGCGCGCACGATTACGCTAAGAGGACATTCGCCTTGGACACACCCAGTAGATACTGGCTCATTATCCTGTCATCCAGGATCAACTCCTAAGGCTATCCCTTTTTGCTGATAGCCTTAGCGGTTGTCAGCGACCTTCTCTTTTTTCCCGTCGCGCTGAGTCAGGCTGTTTAATGGTCTGAAACCCAATTTGTTTCTGTGTGCCCACCGAACTGTCCGATATTTTTAAGCATTGGGAGTCCCGGTCATGCTGAGCGCATTTCAACTGGAAAATAACCGACTCACCCGGCTGGAAGTCGAAGAGTCACAAACCCTGATTGATGCCGTCTGGGTCGACCTGGTCGAGCCCGACGACGACGAGCGACTGCGCGTACAATCTGAGCTGGGCCAGAGCCTGGCGACCCGTCCTGAACTGGAAGACATCGAAGCATCCGCCCGTTTCTTCGAAGACGAAGACGGTCTGCACATCCACTCCTTTTTCTTCTTCGAAGATGCAGAAGACCACGCGGGTAACTCCACTGTGGCATTCACCATCCGCGATGGTCGCCTGTTTACCCTGCGTGAACGTGAGCTGCCCGCGTTTCGTTTGTATCGTATGCGCGCCCGCAGCCAGGCCATGGTTGACGGTAACGCCTATGAACTGCTGCTGGATCTGTTCGAAACCAAAATCGAACAGCTGGCGGATGAAATCGAAAACATCTACAGCGATCTGGAAGAGCTGAGTCGGGTGATTATGGAAGGGCACCAGGGCGATGAGTACGATGAAGCCCTCTCGACGCTGGCAGAACTGGAAGATATCGGCTGGAAAGTCCGCCTGTGTCTGATGGATACCCAGCGTGCGCTGAACTTCCTGGTCCGCAAGGCGCGTTTACCGGGCGGACAACTGGAACAGGCGCGCGAGATCCTGCGAGATATCGAATCCCTGCTGCCGCACAATGAATCCCTGTTCCAGAAAGTGAACTTCCTGATGCAGGCGGCGATGGGCTTTATCAACATCGAGCAGAACCGCATCATCAAGATCTTCTCGGTGGTTTCCGTGGTTTTCCTGCCGCCGACGCTGGTGGCCTCCAGCTATGGGATGAACTTTGAGTTTATGCCTGAACTGAAGTGGAGCTTTGGCTACCCGGGCGCGATTATCTTTATGCTGCTCGCCGGTCTGGCACCGTATCTGTACTTTAAACGGAAGAACTGGCTGTAATGGTCATGCCGGATGGCGCTTCGCTTATCCGGCTTACAGAAAGTACATCATCATAGGCCGGATAAGGCACAGCCGCCATCCGGCACCCCCCTAACTCCGACGTCCCCGTCTCTGCGTATAAATCGCATCCGTCACGAAGATCGCCAGCGCGACCCAGATAAAGGCAAATGTCACCATTTTATCCGCGCCCGGCACTTCACCGTAGAACGTGACGGCCAGCAGGAACATCAGCGTCGGGCCGATGTACTGGAAGAAACCCAGCGTAGAAAGGCGCAGGCGTGTCGCCGCACCGGTAAAGCACAGCAGCGGAACCGTGGTCACCACCCCGGCGGCAATCAGCAGCAGGTTGAGCGACATCGGGTTCTGCCCCATATGGCTGGTTGAGCTGTCGGCGATACCGAACAGGTAGATGGCGGCAACAGGCAACAGCCACAAAGTTTCCACCAGCATCCCGGTTTGCGCTTCAACGGCGATTTTTTTGCGTACCAGACCGTAAAAGGCAAAGCTGAACGCCAGTCCCAGCGCGATGACGGGCAGTGAACCGAAGGTCCAGAGCTGCACCAGAACGCCACAGGTCGCCAGAATTACCGCCAGCCACTGCATCCGACGGAAGCGTTCACCGAGGAAAAGCATTCCCAGCACAATGTTCACCAGCGGGTTGATAAAATAACCCAGGCTGGCTTCCAGCATATGGTGGTTGTTTACCGCCCAGATAAACAACAGCCAGTTGCCCCCCACGAGTACCGCCGAGAGCGCCAACAGGAAGATCTTTTTCGGTGTTTTCAGCAGCGCTTTTACGCTCGACCACTGTCGGCTAATGCTGATCAGCGCCACCATAAAGAAAAACGACCAGATCACGCGATGGGTCAGGATTTCATCTGCGGGAACATAATAAATTAGCTTGAAGTACGCCGGAGCGATCCCCCAAATAAAATAGGCGGCAAGCGCGAGTAACACGCCCAGCCGCGTTTGTTTTGCATCCATCGGGAAAACTCATGTCTGAAATGTAACAACAGTTTACCTGTTTTTACCCCACCATATAAGTGGCGGTGGCGCTGGCAATATAAAGCTGCTCTTCGTTGTGTAATTCCACACGCGCGACGGCGACTTTATTCCCCGCGCGCAGCAGACTGCTGGTGGCGGTAAAGCGATTGCCCCGACCCGGACGCAGGTAGTCTACGCGCAGATCGATGGTCCCCATGCGAGACAGCCGCTGGCGCAGTTCGTCTTCACTGATGGTTTCATGGCGCGTCAGAGTACTGCCGACACACACCAGCCCGGCAGCCACGTCCAGCGCAGAGGCGATCACCCCGCCATGCAGTATGCTTTGCGCCCAGTTTCCCACCATCATCGGCTGATTATTAAACGCCAGTTGGGCAAACTCTTTCTCATAGCGTTCCAGTTCCAGGCCCAGCGCCCGGTTGAACGGCATGTGGTAGACAAACATTTCGCCCACAAGCTTCAGGACTTGTTCAGCAGTCAGTACGGCAGACATACGATTCCAACACTCCATGGTTAATGAAATGTTGATGTTATGCTTCTTAAATGTTGTTTTCCACTTTAAGACGGGATAACTAACGAGGATGTGTGTAAATATGTAAAATGGTTGGCAGAATAATAGACAAATCAAAAATCTTTCGTTCAGGAGAACAACAAGAATGCGGGCGATTCTGGCTTGGTTGCTACCAGCAGCACTGCTGCCGCTGGCGGCGTATGCGCAAGAGGCGACGGTGAAAGAGGTTCATGATGCACCGGCGGTGCGGGGCAGTATTATCGCCAATATGCTGCAGGAGCATGATAATCCTTTTACGCTCTATCCCTACGATACGAACTATCTGATCTACACCAATACCAGCGACATGAACAAAGAAGCGATCAGTTCCTACAACTGGTCAGAAAATGCCCGCAAAGATGAAGTGAAGTTCCAGCTGAGCCTGGCGTTTCCGATCTGGCGTGGGATTATGGGGCCGAATTCGGTTCTGGGCGCCTCTTATACGCAGAAGTCCTGGTGGCAGTTATCCAATACAAAAGAGTCGTCACCATTTCGTGAAACCAACTATGAACCGCAGCTGTTCCTGGGTTTTGCTACCGATTACCGCGTTGCCGGATGGACGCTGCGCGACGTGGAAATGGGGTACAACCATGATTCGAACGGGCGTTCCGATCCGACATCACGTAGCTGGAACCGTCTTTACACGCGCCTGATGGCGGAAAATGGCAACTGGCTGGTAGAGGTTAAACCGTGGTACGTCATCGGCAGTACCGACGATAACCCGGATATCACCAAATACATGGGCTATTACCAGCTTAAGGTCGGCTATCACCTGGGCGATGCGGTCCTGAGCGCGAAGGGCCAGTACAACTGGAATACCGGTTACGGCGGCGCGGAGCTGGGGCTGAGTTATCCGATGACGAAGCATATTCGTCTCTATACCCAGGTATATAGCGGGTATGGCGAATCGCTGATCGACTATAACTTTAATCAGACGCGCGTCGGTGTGGGTGTGATGCTCAACGATATCTTCTGATCGATGATTGTGTTTTAAACATTGCAGTTTCTCCCTCAGGCGCTGAAAATAGCGCCTGTTTTGATTTAAGCGAACGGGGTTAATGTGGCGCAGGCGGAAGTGTTGAATCTGGAATCTGGAGCTAAGCAGGTTTTGCAAGAAACCTTTGGCTACCAGCAGTTTCGCCCGGGTCAGGAAGCGATCATCGACACCGTCGTTTCGGGGCGCGACTGCCTGGTCGTGATGCCGACCGGGGGCGGAAAATCCCTCTGCTATCAAATCCCTGCCTTACTGCTCAACGGCCTGACCGTGGTGGTTTCGCCGCTGATTTCCCTGATGAAAGATCAGGTCGACCAACTGCTGGCGAACGGCGTGGCGGCCGCTTGTCTGAATTCGACGCAAACCCGTGAGCAGCAGCTTGAAGTGATGACGGGGTGTCGTACCGGACAAATCCGTCTGCTGTATATCGCTCCTGAACGCCTGATGCTGGATAACTTCCTTGAGCACCTGGCGCACTGGAATCCGTTGCTACTGGCCGTGGACGAAGCGCACTGTATCTCGCAGTGGGGACATGATTTCCGCCCGGAATATGCCGCACTCGGCCAGCTCAGACAGCGTTTTCCCACACTGCCATTTGTCGCGCTGACCGCGACCGCTGATGAAACCACACGGCTGGATATTGTTCGTCTGCTGGGACTGAACGATCCCTTAATCCAGATCAGCAGTTTTGACCGTCCGAACATTCGCTACATGCTGATGGAGAAGTTTAAACCGCTCGATCAACTGATGCGTTACGTGCAGGAACAGCGTGGTAAATCCGGGATTATTTACTGTAACAGTCGTGCGAAAGTGGAGGACACCGCCGCGCGTCTGCAAAGCCGGGGCATTAGCGCCGCGGCATACCATGCAGGGCTGGAAAATCACATCCGCGCCGACGTGCAGGAGAAATTCCAGCGCGACGACCTGCAAATCGTGGTGGCGACCGTCGCTTTTGGCATGGGCATCAACAAACCTAACGTGCGTTTTGTGGTGCATTTCGATATTCCCCGCAACATTGAGTCCTACTACCAGGAGACCGGTCGTGCCGGGCGAGACGGCCTGCCCGCGGAGGCGATGCTGTTTTACGATCCGGCGGATATGGCGTGGCTGCGCCGCTGCCTGGAAGAAAAACCGCAGGGACAGCTACAGGATATCGAACGGCACAAGCTGAACGCGATGGGCGCGTTTGCCGAGGCGCAAACCTGTCGTCGGCTGGTGCTGCTTAACTACTTCGGTGAAGGGCGTCAGGAACCGTGCGGCAACTGCGATATCTGTCTTGATCCGCCAAAACAGTATGATGGCGTGAAGGACGCACAGATTGCGCTCTCGACCATTGGTCGGGTAAACCAGCGTTTTGGGATGGGTTACGTGGTGGAAGTGATTCGCGGGGCTAACAGCCAGCGTATTCGCGAACTCGGCCACGACAAACTCAAGGTGTACGGTATGGGGCGCGAGCAGAGTCACGAGCACTGGGTGAGCGTGATCCGCCAGTTGATTCACCTGGGCTTCGTTACGCAAAATATCGCCCAGCATTCCGCGCTACAGCTCACCGATGCTTCACGTCCGCTGCTGCGCGGCGAGGTCGCCCTGCAACTCGCAGTGCCGCGTATTGTCGCCCTGAAACCGCGCGTCATGCAGAAATCTTTCGGCGGCAATTACGATCGCAAACTGTTCGCTAAACTGCGCAAGCTGCGTAAAGCCATTGCTGATGAAGAGAATATCCCGCCATACGTCGTCTTCAACGACGCCACGCTGATCGAGATGGCGGAACAGATGCCGGTTTCCGCGAGCGAAATGCTCAGCGTCAACGGGGTGGGAATGCGCAAACTGGAACGCTTCGGTAAAGCGTTTATGGCGTTGATCCGCGCGCACGTCGATGGTGACGACGAAGAGTAGTCAGCCGGGCAAAAAAGTGCCAGGATGGTGACTCACTGAACTGTTTCCCCCGCGAGTATTTTCATCATGTTAATGTTATTTCTCACCGTGGCGATGGTGCACATTGTGGCACTGATGAGCCCAGGGCCGGATTTCTTTTTTGTCTCGCAGACGGCGGTCAGCCGCTCGCGCAAAGAAGCGATGATGGGCGTGCTGGGCATTACCTGTGGCGTCATGGTCTGGGCGGGCATCGCGCTGCTCGGCCTGCATCTGATCATTGAAAAAATGGCCTGGTTACACACTATTATCATGGTCGGCGGCGGCCTGTATCTGTGCTGGATGGGCTACCAGATGCTGCGTGGCGCGTTAAAAAAGCAGGATGTCGCGGCACCCACGCCGCAGGTTGAGCTGGCGCAAAGCGGTCGCAGTTTCCTGAAAGGGTTATTGACGAACCTGGCTAACCCGAAAGCCATCATCTACTTCGGTTCGGTCTTTTCTCTGTTTGTCGGCGACAGCGTCGGTACTGCCGCGCGTTGGGGGATTTTCGTGCTGATTATCGTTGAGACTTTCGCGTGGTTTACCGTGGTTGCCAGCCTGTTTGCGCTGCCGAAAATGCGTCGTGGCTACCAGCGTATGGCGAAATGGATCGACGGTTTTGCTGGGGCGTTGTTCGCGGGATTCGGTATCCATCTGATCATTTCGCGCTAAGTCTTCGTGCCGGATACGTGCCAGTTGCTATCCGGCAACCGGTCAGGCGTGGCGCGCCGACGCCAGCAGTGCCCCCACCAGCATAAACAGCGAACCGAAGATTTTATTCAACGCTTTCATCTGTTTCGGTCCTTTGATCCACAACGCGATACGCTGCGCCAGCGTGGCGTAGCCGATCATCACCACGATGTCGACTGCAATAGTGGTTACACCGAGCACGATGTACTGCATCAGTTGGGGTTCTTTTGGCATCACGAACTGGGGGAAAAGGGCCGCCAGGAAGACGATGCTTTTAGGGTTTGTCAGGTTCACGAATACGGCGCGTTTAAACAGGCGACCGCGCGACTGGGTCTGGGCCATAGCATTCAGATCAATCGCACCGGCGGCGCGCCATTGCTGGATGCCTAACCAAATCAGATAGGCCGCGCCCGCCCATTTCAGCACCTCAAAGGCGATGACGGAGCGTGAAAACAGCGTGCCCAGACCGACGCCGACCAGCACGATATGAATGCCCAGTCCGGCCTGTAACCCGGCAATCGACGCCACTGCGCCGCGATAGCCGTGATTAAGGGAAGTCGTCATGGTATTGATGGCGCCGGAACCGGGCGAAAGGCTCAAAATTATGGATGTCAGCAGGTAGGCGAACCACCATTCAAAAGTCATGAGAAACTCCCTGATTGCACTTTAAATACACTAAATAATTCGAGTTGCACAAAGGCGGCGACGCAGCGAAATCCCAGGCGCGTACAGGGAGTACATGACGGGGATGAGCGAGGAAAGCCAACGCATCTGCAGCTTGAAGTATGACGGGTATATGCCACAATACGCTACTGTTGCGGTGTTGTGTCAGACATGACTAAAAAAACGATTTTTACCTGGTAAACGAGGCTGGATACCCGATGTTTCAGCAGCAAAAAGACTGGGAAACGAGAGAAAACGCGTTTGCGGCTTTTTCCATGGGGCCACTGACAGACTTCTGGCGTCAGCGTGAGGAAGCGGAATTGACCGGCGTCGGTCGTGTGCCGGTGCGGTTTGTCCGGTTTCGCGCAGCGCATAACGATCGTGTCATTGTCATCTGTCCGGGGCGAATTGAAAGCTATGTAAAGTACGCTGAACTGGCGTATGACCTGTTTCATCTGGGCTTTGATGTCCTCATTATTGACCATCGCGGTCAGGGGCGTTCCGGGCGTATGCTATCGGATCCTAATCGCGGTCATGTCGACAATTTCAACGACTATGTTGATGATTTATCGGCGTTCTGGGGACAAGAAGTGCAGCCGGGACCGTGGCGTAAACGTTATATTCTGGCACACTCGATGGGCGGGGCGATTGCGACGCTGTTTTTGCAGCGCCATCCGCATCAGTGCGATGCGATCGCGCTCTGCGCGCCAATGTTTGGTATTGTGATGCGTTTGCCGGACTGGATGGTACGCCATATCCTCGACTGGGCCGAAGGTCATCAGCGTATCCGGGAAGGGTATGCGATCGGCACCGGACGCTGGCGGGCATTGCCCTTTGGCATGAATTTATTAACGCACAGTCGACAACGCTATCGGCGTAATTTACGTTTTTATGCCGATGAGCCGCAGCTGCGCGTCGGCGGCCCGACCTTTCACTGGGTACGGGAAGGCATCCTGGCGGCTGAACAGGTGCTGGCAGGCGCGGGCGATGACGCCACGCCAACTCTGCTGATTCAGGCCGAAGAAGAGCGTGTGGTGGATAACCGCATGCACGAACGTTTTTGTGAACTCCGCGCCGCAGCGGGCCATCCTGTCGAAGGGGGGCATCCGCTGGTCATTAAAGGCGCTTACCATGAGATCCTTTTTGAAAAGGACGCTATGCGCTCAGTTGCGCTTCAGGCTATCGTTGATTTTTTCAACAAGCATAACTCATCAGCGGAAACCGCTTTGCTCAGAGGTTGAATTTTTATATGTATCAGATTGTTGCGTCTGATTTAGATGGCACACTGCTTTCTCCCGACCATACCCTATCCCCCTACGCGAAAGAGACATTGAAGCTGCTGACCGCACGCGGCGTTAACTTTGTCTTTGCGACCGGTCGACATCATGTCGATGTGGGGCAGATTCGCGATAATCTGGAGATTAAGTGCTATATGATTACCTCCAACGGCGCGCGTGTGCATGATATGGATGGCAATCTGGTGTTTACCCATAATCTGGACCGCGATATTGCCAGCGATCTGTTTGGGGTGGTGAACGCGAACCCGGATATCATCACTAACGTCTATCGCGATGACGAATGGTTTATGAACCGCCATCGTCCGGATGAAATGCGATTTTTCAAAGAGGCGGTGTTCCATTACTCGCTGTTTGAACCGGGTTTACTGGAGCCGGAAGGCGTCAGCAAAGTGTTCTTCACCAGTCATTCTCATGACGTCCTGCTGCCGCTGGAACAGGCTATTAATGCGCGCTGGGGCGATCGGGTGAACGTGAGCTTCTCCACGCTCACCTGTCTGGAAGTGATGGCGGGCGGCGTGTCAAAAGGCCATGCGCTGGAGGCGGTCGCCAACGCGATGGGTTACAGCCTCAAAGACTGCATCGCCTTTGGCGACGGGATGAACGACGCTGAAATGCTGTCAATGGCAGGCAAAGGCTGCATTATGGCCGGGGCGCATCAACGCCTGAAGGATCTGCATCCGGAACTGGAAGTGATCGGCTCTAATATCGACGATGCGGTGCCGCATTATCTGCGCGATCTCTTCTTACGCTAAGATGAATGCTGATTAATTAATCAGTTGTCAACTTAACTCTCCGCTACAATGGATACTCCATATTCTACGAGATATCCATTGTGGCGTTACTGATCATTACCACGATCCTGTGGGCTTTCTCCTTCAGCCTGTTCGGGGAATACCTTGCCGGGCACGTCGATAGCTACTTTGCCGTGTTGGTTCGGGTCGGTCTGGCGGCGCTGGTATTCCTGCCTTTCCTGCGTACGCGCGGGCACAGCCTGAAAACTATCGGGCTTTATATGCTGGTGGGAGCCATGCAGCTTGGCATCATGTATATGCTGAGTTTCCACGCTTATCTCTATCTGACTGTCTCTGAACTGCTGTTGTTTACCGTGTTGACGCCGCTCTATATCACGCTGATTTACGATCTGATGAGTAAACGGCGGCTGCGCTGGGGGTATGCGTTTAGCGCGCTGCTGGCGGTGATTGGCGCAGGGATTATTCGTTATGACCAGGTGACCGATCACTTCTGGACTGGTCTGCTGCTGGTACAGCTTTCCAACATCAGTTTTGCCATCGGGATGGTGGGCTATAAACGCCTGATGGAGACGCGCCCGATGCCCCAGCATAACGCCTTTGCATGGTTTTACATCGGCGCGTTTCTGGTGGCGGTAGTTGCCTGGTTCATGTTGGGCAATGCGCAGAAAATGCCGGAAACCACGCTCCAGTGGGGAATTCTGGTGTTCCTGGGCGTGGCCGCTTCAGGCATCGGCTACTTTATGTGGAACTACGGCGCGACACAGGTTGATGCGGGGACGCTGGGTATTATGAACAATATGCATGTGCCCGCAGGGCTGCTGGTCAACCTGGCTATCTGGCACCAACAGCCTCACTGGCCAAGTTTTATTACAGGTGCGATGGTGATATTGGCTTCACTGTGGGTGCATCGAAAGTGGGTCGCTCCGCGCTCCGAACAAACGGCAGATGATCGCAGGCGTGATTGCGCGCCGATCGAATAAACGCCTCAGTCACCGGCTGGCGCTGCTCGCCGTCACGCACGGCGGCGTACAGGCGGCTCCATAAGCCCTCTCCCAGGGTTCTGGTCACCACCAGGCCCTGGCGTTCAAAACTCTCCACGACCCAGTGCGGCAGGGCAGCAATGCCCATGTTTGCCGCCACCATCTGAATCAACAGCAGAGTATTATCCACGCTTTTCAGTGACGGGCTGACCCCTGCGGGCTGCAGAAAATGACGCCAGACGTCCAGTCGACTGCGTTGTACCGGATAGATCAGCAGCGTTTCGCTGGCTAAATCTTCCGGGGTGATCTGCGTTTTGCTGGTCAGCGGATGCTCGGGTGCCAGCACCAGGCGAACTTCAAAATCAAACATCGGAGAATAATGCAGCCCGCTGCGCGGCAGAATGTCAGAGGTCATCACCAGATCCAGCTCGTCCTGCTGGAGCGCCGGTTGGGGGTCAAACGTCACGCCGGATTTAAAATCCATCTCCACCTGCGGCCATTTGGCGCGGAAGTTTTCCAGCGCCGGGGTCAGCCACTGAATACAGCTATGGCATTCAATGGCGATACGCAGACGGGTTTGTTGTGGTTCGTTGCAGGCCTGCAACGCGCGGTTAATTTGTGGCAGAACCTGACTGGCCAGTTGCAACAGGATCTCACCCTGTGGGGTGAAACGCAGCGGCTGACTTTTACGTATGAATAGCCGAAAGCCAAGGCGCTGTTCCAGATCGCTGAACTGGTGAGACAGGGCGGATTGGGTCTGATGCAGCGTCGCCGCGGCGGCTGCCAGTGACCCGGTATTCCGCAACGCCTGGAGCGTTTTCAGGTGTTTAATCTCGATCATGAAAGTCCTTCACTTCGGCATGAACAAATTGCGCTTGAGGAATATACAGTAACTGTCAAATATGGATGTGTAAACATCCAGACGTCCAAAATCCTTCGTATTTTAAATTTATGGTGCGTTGGCTGCGTTTCCCCGCCCTGGTTACTTACTGATGTAAGCTCCCGGGGAAGAGTAAACTTGCCACCTTCCCTGAATTAAAAATCCATAGGATTTACATATAATTAGAGGAAGTAAAATGACAATACTGAATCACACCCTCGGTTTCCCTCGTGTTGGCCTGCGTCGCGAGCTGAAAAAAGCGCAAGAGGGCTACTGGGCGGGTAATGTGACCCGTGAAGAACTGCTGGCGGTGGGCCGCGAACTGCGGGCGCGTCACTGGGATCAGCAAAAGCAGGCCGGTATCGATCTACTGCCGGTCGGCGATTTTGCCTGGTACGACCATGTTCTGACCACCAGCCTGCTGCTCGGTAACGTCCCGGTGCGTCATCAGAACAAAGATGGTTCCGTCGATATCGACACCCTGTTCCGCATTGGTCGCGGTCGTGCGCCGACCGGCGAACCGGCTGCGGCGGCAGAAATGACCAAATGGTTTAACACCAACTATCACTATATGGTGCCGGAGTTCGTCAAAGGTCAGCAGTTCAAACTGACCTGGACCCAACTACTGGATGAAGTGGACGAAGCGCTGGCGCTGGGTCACAAGGTGAAACCTGTGCTGCTCGGCCCGGTAACTTATTTGTGGCTGGGCAAAGTAAAGGGCGAGTCGTTCGATCGCCTGAGCCTGCTGAAAGACATTCTGCCGGTTTACCAGCAGGTGCTGGCGGAACTGGCAAAACGCGGCATCGAGTGGGTGCAGATCGACGAACCCGCGCTGGTGCTGGAACTGCCGCAGACGTGGCTGAACGCCTTCAAACCGGCCTACGATGCGCTTTCCGGGCAGGTGAAACTGCTGCTGACCACCTACTTTGAAGGTGTGACGCCTAACCTTGATACCATTGCCGCGCTGCCGGTACAGGGACTCCACGTTGACCTGGTCCACGGTAAAGATGACGTGACAGCGCTGCACAAACGCCTGCCGTCTGACTGGCTGCTGTCTGCCGGTCTGGTCAATGGACGCAACGTCTGGCGTGCCGATCTGACAGAAAAATATGCCCAGATTAAAGATATCGTAGGCCTTCGCGATCTGTGGGTGGCCTCGTCCTGCTCATTGCTGCACAGCCCGATCGACCTGAGCGTTGAAACGCGTCTGGATGCGGAAGTGAAGAGCTGGTTTGCCTTCGCCCTGCAAAAGTGTGGTGAACTGACGCTGCTGCGCGATGCGCTGAACAGCGGCGATACCGCCGCCATCGCCGAATGGAGCGCACCGATTCAGGCGCGTCGCCACTCGACCCGTGTGCACAATGCAGCAGTGGAAAAACGTCTGGCGGCCATCACCGCGCAGGACAGCCAGCGGGCGAACCCGTACGAAGTGCGCGCTGAGGCTCAGCGTGCGCGCTTCAACCTGCCTGCATGGCCGACGACCACTATCGGTTCTTTCCCGCAGACTACTGAAATCCGCGGCCTGCGTCTGGACTTCAAAAAAGGGCAGCTTGATGCTAACAACTATCGCACTGGCATCGCGGAGCATATTAAGCAGGCGATTGTTGAGCAGGAACGCTTAGGCCTGGACGTGCTGGTCCACGGTGAAGCCGAGCGTAACGACATGGTGGAATATTTCGGTGAGCACCTCGATGGTTTTGTTTTCACCCAGAATGGCTGGGTGCAGAGTTACGGCTCTCGCTGCGTGAAACCGCCGGTGGTGATCGGCGACGTCAGCCGTCCGGAAGCGATCACCGTAGAATGGGCGAAGTATGCTCAGTCGCTGACTGACAAACCGGTAAAAGGCATGCTGACCGGCCCGGTGACCATTCTCTGCTGGTCCTTCCCGCGTGAAGACGTCACCCGCGAAACCATCGCCAAACAGATCGCGCTGGCACTGCGTGATGAGGTGGCGGATCTGGAAGCGGCAGGCATTGGCATCATTCAGATTGATGAACCCGCACTGCGCGAAGGGCTGCCGTTGCGTCGTAGCGACTGGGCGGCTTATCTGGCGTGGGGCGTGGAAGCGTTCCGCATCAACGCGGCGGTGGCGAAAGATGATACCCAGATCCACACCCACATGTGTTACTGCGAGTTTAACGACATCATGGATTCTATTGCCGCGCTGGATGCTGACGTGATCACCATTGAAACCTCACGTTCCGACATGGAGCTGCTGGAGTCGTTCGAAGAGTTCGACTATCCGAACGAAATCGGGCCGGGCGTGTATGACATTCACTCGCCGAATGTCCCGAGCGTAGAGTGGATTGAGGCGCTGTTGCAAAAAGCGGCACAACGTATCCCGGCTGAACGCCTGTGGGTAAACCCGGACTGCGGCCTGAAAACCCGCGGTTGGTCGGAAACCCGCGCCGCGCTGGCGAACATGGTGAAAGCCGCGCAGAATCTGCGTCAGGCGTGATCTTCCTGGGCCCGGTAAGGCGAAGTCGCCACCGGGCCTGTTGTTGGGTGGCGGTTCAAACCTGCGTTATTTCTTACTTCCGTACTGCGCAAACCACGCCAGCATTCTTTGCCAGCCGTCTTTGGCTGATTCTTCGTGATAGCTCGAGCGGTAGTCGGCATTGAAGGCATGGCCGGCATCGGGATAGACGACAATCTCCGTATTGGCGTTAGCGGCGCGTAAGGCCTGGCGCATGGTCTCCACGCTCTCCTGTGAAATACTGTTATCCTGACCGCCGTACAGACCCAGCACCGGGGCGTTCAGATCGGTCGCCACATCGACAGGATGTTTCGGCGAATTCAACGACTTATCGCCAACCAACTTCCCATACCAGGCTACAGCGGCTTTCAGTTGCGGGTTATGCGCCGCGTACAGCCACGTAATACGTCCGCCCCAACAAAAGCCAGTGATCATCAGACGATGAACATCGCCACCGTTGCGGGACGCCCAACTGGCGACGTGATCCAGATCGGCCAGAACCTGAGAATCCGGCACTTTCGCCACCAGCCCGCTCAGTAACGTGGGAATATCGGCGAAATCATTGGGATCGCCCTCGCGGAAGTAGAGTTCTGGCGCAATAGCCAAATAGCCGTCCAGCGCCAGACGACGGCAGATGTCGCGGATATGTTCATGCACGCCAAAGATTTCCTGCACTACAATGACCACAGGCAGTGGGCCATCGTTCTTTTTCGGCCGGGCGTGAAACGCCGGCATATCGTCTCCCTGGGAAGGGATTGACGTTAACCCCGCGACGATGGCGTCGTCTGGGGTATGCACTGAGGTAGAGGCAATAGGGGATGCTGCAGGTGCAAAACCGGTTTGTGGTGTTGATGTCATGGTATTCTCCGTACCCTTAGAAAAATAGCGCACTATTAACTATAGACAGCCTTTAACCATTCACACTGCCTCAAACGGCTCGCTTTTTGTGCAAAGAAAGAGAAATTCGGGCTATTGATGTGATGTTGATCACTTTTTGTAGGCAAATTAATGCAACTTAATTACATCATAGTGATGACTGTCACGAAAATATCTTAAGTCCTTCGGTAAAGTGTCTTTTTGCTTCTTCTGACAAAAACCGAATCACAGAGGAGTTTTATATGTCCAGGTCTGACGTTTTTCATCTCGGCCTCACCAAGAACGATTTACAAGGGGCTACGCTGGCTATCGTCCCTGGCGATCCGGAACGTGTAGAAAAGATCGCCGCGCTGATGGAGAAGCCAGTTAAACTGGCATCTCACCGTGAATTCACTACCTGGCGCGCAGAGCTGGACGGTAAAGCCGTCATCGTCTGCTCGACCGGTATCGGCGGCCCATCAACTTCTATAGCGGTGGAAGAATTGGCTCAGTTGGGCATTCGTACTTTCCTGCGTATTGGCACCACGGGGGCCATTCAGCCGCATATCAATGTCGGCGATGTTCTGGTCACCACGGCGTCCGTTCGTCTGGATGGTGCGAGCCTGCACTTTGCGCCGATGGAGTATCCGGCAGTCGCTGACTTTGAATGCACCACCGCGCTGGTTGAAGCGGCAAAATCCATCGGTGCCACTACTCATGTGGGCGTAACTGCATCTTCTGACACCTTCTACCCAGGCCAGGAACGTTACGACACTTTCTCCGGTCGCGTAGTACGTCGTTTCAAAGGCTCCATGGAAGAGTGGCAGTCAATGGGCGTGATGAACTACGAAATGGAGTCCGCCACGCTGCTGACCATGTGTGCAAGCCAGGGCCTGCGCGCCGGGATGGTTGCGGGGGTAATCGTCAACCGTACCCAGCAAGAGATCCCGAATGCGGAGACGATGAAACAAACCGAAAGCCATGCGGTGAAAATCGTGGTGGAAGCGGCACGTCGTCTCATCTAATTCTCTTCTCTTCCGTAAAAAAGGCCGACGCGTTCGGCCTTTTGCTTTTACGCGATTATTTGCGTACCGCCTCGCAGGAAAGTTCTTTAAAACTGGACGTTTATACAGCACAATTCTATTTTGTGCGGGTGATGTATGGCGTCGGGAGGCATTTTGGATATCTCAATCATCATTTATGCGGTTATTGCGCTGGTGGGCATTGCGCTTGGCTGGCTTATAGCCAGCTATCAGCATGCGCAACAGAAAGCCGAACAATTCGCTGAACGTGAAGAGATGGTTGCGGCATTAAGTGCTGCCAAACAACAGCTTGCCCAAAGTGAACACTGGCGTGATGAGTGCGAGTTGCTCAATAACGAATTACGTAGCCTGCGCAGCATTAACACCTCGCTGGAAGCGGATCTGCGTGAAGTGACCACGCGAATGGAAGCCACACAGCAGCATGCGGAAGATAAAATTCGCCAGATGATCAACAGCGAGCAGCGTCTGAGCGAACAGTTTGAAAACCTGGCAAACCGAATCTTTGAGCAAAGCAATCGCCGGGTTGATGAGCAAAACCGACAGAGCCTGAATGGGCTGCTGACGCCGCTGCGTGAACAACTGGACGGTTTCCGTCGCCAGGTTCAGGACAGCTTTGGTCAGGAAGCGCGAGAACGTCACACCCTGGCGCATGAAATTCGCAATCTTCAACAGCTTAATGCACAAATGGCCCAGGAAGCGGTCAACCTGACGCGTGCACTAAAAGGCGATAATAAAACGCAGGGGAACTGGGGCGAAGTCGTACTCACCCGTGTGCTGGAAGCATCCGGACTGCGTGAAGGTTATGAATACGAAACGCAGGTCAGTATCGAGAATGACGTTCGTTCCCGCATGCAGCCCGACGTAATTGTACGTTTACCGCAGGGAAAAGATGTGGTGATCGACGCCAAAATGACGCTGGTGGCCTATGAGCGCTATTTTAATGCGGAAGACGATTACACCCGCGAAAGCGCGCTTCAGGAACACATTGCTTCGGTGCGTAACCATATTCGCCTGTTGGGACGTAAGGACTACCAGCAGCTTCCGGGGCTGCGCACGCTGGATTACGTGCTGATGTTTATCCCGGTGGAGCCCGCGTTTCTGTTAGCGCTCGACCGACAGCCCGAACTGATTACTGAAGCGCTTAAAAATAATATTATGCTGGTCAGTCCCACGACATTACTGGTGGCGTTGCGAACCATTGCGAATCTTTGGCGTTACGAACATCAAAGCCGTAATGCGCAACAGATTGCGGACCGTGCGAGTAAGCTCTATGACAAGATGCGGCTGTTTGTCGACGATATGTCCTCCATCGGGCAGAGTCTGGACAAAGCGCAGGATAACTATCGTCAGGCGATGAAAAAGCTATCGTCGGGGCGCGGCAACGTGCTGGCACAGGCCGAAGCGTTTCGCGGCTTAGGGGTAGAAATTAAGCGCGAGATTAACCCTGAACTGGCGGAACAGGCCACAACGCAGGATGAAGAGTATCGGTTGCGATCGGTACCTGAAGAGCAGGAAGATGCATCTTATTCCGACGATGACGGGATAAAGCAGCAATCGAATTAGTCCGTTCGGAGTAACCCGGTCTGGCAGAAGGGTAGGGCAATGCGCCCCAATCTGTTACACTTCTCGAACAATTTTTTGATGAGCAGGCACTGAGATGGTGGATAATTCACAAGAAACGACGCACTTTGGTTTTCAGACTGTCGCTAAAGAGCATAAAGCGGACATGGTGGCCCACGTTTTTCATTCTGTGGCATCAAAATATGATGTTATGAATGATTTGATGTCTTTTGGCATCCATCGTTTGTGGAAGCGCTTCACCATCGACTGTAGCGGCGTCCGCCGTGGTCAGACAGTACTGGATTTAGCCGGGGGAACCGGCGATCTGACGGCTAAATTCTCCCGTCTGGTCGGGGAGACCGGCAAGGTGATTCTGGCTGACATCAATGACTCAATGCTCAAAATGGGTCGTGAGAAGCTGCGCAATATCGGCGTGATTGGCAACGTAGAATATGTTCAGGCCAATGCGGAAGCGCTGCCGTTCCCGGACAATACGTTTGACTGCATCACTATTTCCTTCGGTTTGCGTAACGTCACGGACAAAGACAAAGCCCTGCGCTCGATGTTCCGTGTCCTGAAGCCAGGTGGTCGTCTGCTGGTGCTGGAATTCTCTAAACCGATTATCGAGCCACTGAGCAAAGCGTACGACGCCTACTCGTTCCATATCCTGCCGCGTATCGGTTCAATGGTCGCCAATGATGCCGACAGCTATCGCTATCTGGCGGAATCCATCCGTATGCATCCCGATCAGGACACCTTGAAAGCGATGATGCAGGACGCCGGGTTCGAAAGTGTCGACTATTACAACCTGACAGCGGGTGTGGTTGCGCTACATCGCGGCTATAAGTTCTGACAGGAGAACGGGGATGCCTTTTAAACCCTTAGTGACTGCAGGAATGGAAAGTTTGCTTAATTCATTCCTGTATCGTTCGTCGGCGTTGAAAACGGCGCGAGCGCGTCTGCTGGGAAAAGTGCTGCGTGTAGAGCTAAAAGGCTTTTCGACATCATTAATTCTGCTGTTCAGCGAACGCCAGGTTGACGTGCTGGGCGAGTGGGCTGGCGAGGCCGATTGTACGGTGATCACTCATGCCAGCGTATTGCCAAAATTACGTGACCGCCAGCAACTGGCTGCGCTGATTCGCAGTGGCGAACTGGAAGTGCAGGGTGATATTCAGGTTGTGCAAAATTTCGTTGCCCTTGCCGACCTGGCGGAATTCGATCCTGCTGAACTGCTGGCGCCTTATACCGGCGACATCGCGGCGGAAGGGATCAGCAAAGCCCTGCGCGGCGGGGCAAAATTTCTCCGTCACGGGATCCAACGTCAGCAGCGTTATGTTGCCGAAGCCATTACGGAAGAGTGGCGAATGGCACCCGGACCGTTAGAGGTTGCCTGGTTCGCGGAAGAAACGGCAGCGGTGGAACGCGCTGTCGATGCGCTGACCCGGCGGCTGGAAAAACTGGAGGCTAAATGACGCCAGGTGAAGTACGGCGCCTGTATTTCATCATTCGCACTTTTTTAAGTTACGGACTTGATGAACTCATCCCCAAAATGCGGATCACGCTGCCGCTGCGGTTATGGCGTTACTGCCTGTTCTGGATGCCAAACCGGCATAAAGACAAATTATTGGGAGAGCGACTGAGACTGGCTCTGCAGGAGTTAGGGCCGGTGTGGATCAAGTTTGGCCAAATGCTCTCAACTCGCCGCGATCTCTTCCCTCCGCATATCGCCGATCAACTGGCGTTGTTACAGGACAAAGTCGCCCCCTTCGATGGCAAGCTGGCGAAAGCGCAAATCGAAGAAGCGATGGGCGGACTGCCCGTTGAAGCCTGGTTTGATGAATTCGAGATTCAGCCGCTGGCGTCGGCGTCAATTGCTCAGGTGCATACGGCGAGACTGAAATCGAACGGCAAAGAGGTCGTCATCAAAGTCATACGTCCTGACATCCTGCCGGTTATCAAAGCGGATCTACGACTGATTTATCGTCTTGCCCGCTGGGTGCCGCGCTTGCTACCGGACGGTCGCCGTCTGCGCCCGACGGAAGTGGTGAGGGAATATGAAAAAACACTGATTGATGAGCTGAACCTGTTGCGCGAATCGGCCAACGCCATTCAGCTACGGCGAAACTTTGAAGACAGCCCCATGCTCTACATCCCGGAAGTTTATTCTGACTACTGCAGTGAGAATATGATGGTGATGGAACGCATCTATGGCATCCCGGTTTCCGATGTGGTGACGCTGGAGAAAAACGGCACCAACATGAAGTTGCTGGCGGAGCGCGGCGTGCAGGTTTTCTTCACTCAGGTGTTTCGCGACAGCTTTTTCCACGCGGATATGCATCCCGGAAACATCTTTGTCAGTTATGAACACCCCGAAAACCCGAAATATATTGGCATTGATTGCGGCATTGTCGGCTCCTTAAACAAGGAAGATAAGCGTTACCTGGCGGAGAACTTTATCGCGTTCTTTAATCGTGATTACCGCAAGGTTGCGGAACTGCATGTTGATTCAGGCTGGGTTCCGCCGGATACCAACGTTGAAGAGTTTGAGTTTGCGATTCGTACCGTATGCGAGCCTATCTTCGAGAAACCGCTGGCAGAAATCTCGTTTGGTCACGTTTTGTTAAACCTTTTCAATACGGCGCGTCGATTTAACATGGAAGTGCAGCCTCAACTGGTATTGTTGCAGAAGACATTACTGTATGTTGAGGGCGTAGGACGTCAGCTGTATCCGCAGTTGGATCTCTGGAAAACGGCGAAGCCTTTTCTGGAATCATGGATTA